>SXHP01000049.1 GCA_005773165.1 Sphingomonadales bacterium
AGCGGCTGCGCCGCGCCGAACTCGCTGCGCAGCGCCATCAGTCCGGGCATCTCGGTCTCGGCGATCTTGATCTCGGCGCGGCCGAAATCGGCAAGCGCGATGTCCTTGATCACGTAATCATGGGTGTCGGCGGCGAGAGCAGTAGCCACGCGAAATCTCCTGGCGTTCGGATTGGAATGGCCGCGCCATAGCCGGAGCGAGCGTCAGGATCAAATATAAAGATATCTTTATGTCCCTCTTTCGTCATCCCAACGAAAGCTGGGATCTCGTGCGGCAAGCGCGAGCGCTGGAGGCGAAAGACCCAGCCTGCGCTGGGGTGACGGCGGCTCAGGCCGTTCCGCCCTCCACCGCCAGCAGCCGCGGATCGATCCCCTCTCCCGCGAACGCCTTGGCCCAGCGCGCATCGGCATCGGTGTCGAACAGCAGCGCCTCATCCCCCGTCACCGGCACCCAACCCGGTCGCGCGAGTTCGCCGTCGAGCTGCCCCGACGCCCATCCCGCATAGCCGAGCGCGACGATCCACCGGGTCGGCCCCTTTCCTTCCGCGATCGCGCGCAGCACGTCGATCGTTCCCGACAGCGACCAGCGTCCCGCGACGTCCAGCGTGTCCTGTCCGCCCCAATCCTGCGAATGGAGCACGAACCCGCGCCTCGGCTCCACCGGGCCGCCGAAATGGATCGGCGCGTCGGGCGCCGCGCCCGGCGCGATGTCGAATTGCTGCAGCAGGTCGTGCAGCCCCAGCCCGCCGATCGTCATGCCCACGCCGACGCCGAGCGCGCCCTCCGCATCATGCGCGCACATCGCGATCACCGCGCGCGCGAAGCGGGGGTCCTGCATGCCGGGCATCGCGAGCAGGAACCGGCCGGTCAGATACGCGCTCTCCATCGCGCGACCTTACGCATGCGGATCGCCCGCCGCCACGCTTGAAATCGCATCCTGAAGCGACAAAAGAAGGCGGCCGAGCGACAGGAGCACCCCGACATGACGATCAGCGTGGGCGAACGCCTTCCCGAAATCACCCTGGTGAAGGCGGGCGTCGAAGGTCCGGAACAGGTGAGCAGCGCCGATTACTTCGCCGGCCGCAGAATCGCGCTGTTCGCGGTGCCGGGCGCCTTCACCCCCACCTGCTCCGCGCGCCATCTCCCCGGTTATGTCGAGAAGGGTGCCGACCTGAAGGCGAAGGGCGTCGACGAGATCGCGTGCATCTCGGTCAACGACGCCTTCGTCATGGCGGCCTGGGCGAAGGCGACCGACGCACAAGGGATCACGATGCTGGCCGACGGCAACGGCGACTTCGCGCGCGCGGTGGGGCTTTCGTCCGACAGCTCGAAGTTCGGCATGGGCACCCGCAGCCAGCGTTACGCGATGATCGTCGACGACGGCGTGGTCACCGCGCTCCACGTTGAGCGTCCCGGCGAGTTCAAGGTAAGCTCGGCGGATCACCTGCTGAGCAGCATGTAGCGCTGTCCTATAGCGCGCCCCGGCGATAGGCCGTGCGGCGCTCTTTCCCATCGTCGACCGTCACCTCGCCTCGCGCGCGCACCCGCGCGAGCTAGAGCCTGTCGCCCGCGCCGCGGCGCGGCGGAGCGGCTCCTGCATTGCGAGCGATTTCGCCTCTCCTTAGCCTCTCCTTCCGCCGCGAAGCGCGCCTGTGAATAATCCCGATATGCGCAAACTTCGACAACTTCGGCGCCCGACTTGCCTCCGTCACACGTCGGCTGTAACCCTCCCCGATGACAACCGCCGCCGCTATCGTCGCCGAACTCGACCGCCTCTATTCCGCCTCGGTCGACCGTCTCCAGTCCGCGTTGACCGCTTACCTCACCGATCGCACGACGCCCGATCCGGAGGCGCGCCGGAACGGCTGCTTCGCCTATCCAGAGATCCGCCTCACCTATCGCGGGGCCGACGACCGCCCGACGCCGATGCGCTCCTTCGGCCGCCTGGTCACGCCGGGCGACTACCGGATCAGCGTCACCAAGCCCGGCCTGTTCGCCGACTATCTCACCGAACAGCTCACCCTGCTGATCGAAGACTATGACGTCGACGTCGAGGCGGTTCCCGGCCGCCAGGAAATTCCCTTCCCCTATGTCCTCGATCCCGGCCACGCCTTGAGCCTCGACGAGGTCTCCGCCGCCGAGCTCGCCCGCTGGTTCCCCGCGACCGAGCTCGCGCACATCGGCGACGAGATCGCCGACGGGGTCTGGACCGCGCCCGATCCCGCCCGCCCGCTCGCGCTGTTCGACGGCCTGCGCACCGACTTCTCCCTCGCGCGGCTCCGTCACTACACCGGCACCCCGCCCGAACACACCCAGCGCTTCGTGCTGTTCACCAACTACCACCGCTACGTCGACGAGTTCGTCCGTTGGGCGGTCGCGCAATTGGGAGAGGGCTCCCGCTTCACCGCGGTCTCGGGCGCGGGCGGGGTGATGATGCACGCGGGCGACGATGCCGACCGGATGGTCTCGGACAGCGCGTGGCGGCGGCACCAGATGCCCGCCTATCACCTGATGGCCCCCGACCGCACCGGCATCACCCTGGTCAACAGCGGCGTCGGCCCCTCCAACGCGAAGACGATCTGCGACCATTTGGCGGTCATGCGGCCGGAGGCGTGGCTGATGATCGGCCATTGCGGAGGCCTGCGCCCGTCGCAGCGGATCGGCGATTATGTCCTCGCCCACGCCTATCTCCGCGACGACCACGTCCTCGACGAAATGCTCCCGCCCGAAATTCCAGTTCCGGCGATCGCGGAGGTCCAGGTCGCGATGGCCAAGGCGGCTGAGATCGTCTCCGGCCAGTCGGGGGAGGAGCTGAAGCGCCGCCTGCGCACCGGCACGATCGTCACCACCGACGACCGCAAC
>SXHP01000050.1 GCA_005773165.1 Sphingomonadales bacterium
ACCGGGAGCAAGACCGAATAGGGACGGCACATGGGCCTCGTTCCGGCTCGCCGTCCGGGTTGGTCGCTTGAGGCGGCGCGCAAGCGTCGTCCTAGAGGAATGGTCGCCCATCCCCTCGCGCCATGCGAGGGGTGGACAGAACCCGGCTTACAGACCCTCTGGCGCCTTTCGGAAGGGAACGCAGGTCTCTCAGTATTCTCGTCACCCCCGGACAGCTCGACGAGTTCGGCAGAGCCTTGCTCCGGGGTGACGCAGGATCAACCCGCCGCGTTCGCGACGCGCTCGTCGTCGGTCAGCAACACCCGGTCCGGGCGTTCGACCTCGTGCGGCACCGTCTCCGCGTCGATCTCGAGCAGCGGCTCGATGTGGCCGTCGCGGATGTCGTAGACCCAGCCGTGGATCCACAATTCCTGTCCCCGCGCGAAGGCGTCGCGGATCGTCTTGGTCTGCGCGAGCTTCACCGCCTGGTCGCGGACGTTGCACTCGACCAGCCGGTTGACCTTGGCCTCCTCGGTCGGTTGCGCGTCGATCTCGTCGGCGTGGTCGTCGCGCACCGCGCGGGCGTTGGCGAGCCACCTGTCGATCGGCCCCGTCGTGCCGCCGTCTAGCGCCGCCTTGATCCCGCCGCAGCCGTGATGCCCGCACAGGATGATGTGCCGCACTCCCAGCACGTCGACCGCGAACTGCAGCACCGACATGAGGTTGAGGTCGTTCTCGTCGACGAGATTGGCGACGTTGCGGTGGATGAACATGCCGCCCGGCGGCGACATGGTCATGATCTCCGGCGACACGCGGCTGTCCGAGCAGCCGATCCACAGGAATTCCGGCTTCTGCCCCACCGTCTGACGGGTGAAGAAGTCGTGCTTCTCCTCCTTCAGCTCCGCGGCCCACGCCTTATTGGCGAGCAGCAGCTGCTTGTAATGCCTCATGCGAACCGCACTCCCGAAATCGGCGCGTCGATCAGCGCGGCGGTGCGTTCGGCGATGTCGCCGCGCAGCGTCACGCGGATGCCGCGGAACGAAGCGTTCTTGATGAACGCATTGATGATGTCGATGTTGTCGAGGTCGACATAGCTGGTCGAGGACAGGTCGATCAGCAGGTCGCAATCGTCGGGCACGCGCCCCAGCGTCTTCTGCAATTCATACTTGTGGATGAAGTACAGGTTGCGCCGGGCGCGGACCAGGCAGTCGTCGCCTTCGCACGCAAAGGTGATCGCGGTGCGGAAGTTGCGCGCGACCACGAAGACGAAGCCGACCGCGAGGCCGATGCCGATACCCTTGAGCAGATCGGTCCCGACGATCGCGACGATGGTCACGACGAAGGGCACGAACTGCGTCCAGCCCTGCCGCCAGCGATCGATGAACAGCTTGGGCTTGCACAATTTGTAGCCGGTCTGGATCAGCACGGCGGCGAGCGCGGCCAGCGGGATCAGATTCAGCACCGTCGGGATCAGCGACACGCTGACCAGCAGCCAGAAGCCGTGAAGCATCGTCGACAGCTTGCTCTGCGCGCCGGAATCGACGTTGGCCGACGACCGCACGATCACGGAGGTGACGGGCAGGCCGCCGATCAGCCCCGACAGGAAATTGCCGCCGCCCTGCGCCAGCAGTTCGCGGTTCTTGTCGGTGGTGCGCCGCATCGGATCAAGTTCGTCGATCGCCTTGACGCTCAGGAGCGATTCGAGGCTCGCGACGATCGCCAGCGTCACCGCGGTGGTCCAGACCACCCCCGTGCCGATCGCGGAGAAATCGGGAAGGCTGAACAGCGACGGGAACTGCGCCAGGCTGTCGACCAGCGGCACCTGCACCAGATGCTCGCGACCGAGCTGCCAGGCGGGCATCACCGCGCCGAGCAGCAGATTGCCGAGCACGCCGATCGCCACCGCGACCAGCGGGCCGGGCACGAAGCGCAGGGGGCCCTCCTTGGGCTTGTTCGCGTCCCACCAGAACAGGAACAGAAGGCACGCCACGCCGATCAGCAGCGCGCCCGGGGTGAGCGCGCCGGTCAGGCTGTTCCACAGCGCGCTGAAGGTGTTCTCGCCGTTGCGCTCGCTGAATTCGAAGCTGCCCTCGTAATCGGCGTCATAGCCGACCGCGTGCGGGATCTGCTTCAGGATCAGGATCAGCCCGATCGCCGCCAGCATGCCGGTGATCACCGACGAGGGCACGAATTCGCCGAGCACGCCCGCGCGGCTCAGCGAAAAGCCGAGCTGAAGAACGCCCGCCAACATGACCGAAAGCGTGAACACCTGGAACGAAGGCATGCTTTCGATCGCGGTGAGCACGATCACGGTCAGCCCTGCGGCGGGACCGCTGACCGACAGCGGCGATCCGGACAGCGCGCCGACGACGATGCCGCCGACGATTCCGGCGATCAACCCGGCAAACAACGGCGCGCCGGAGGCGAGCGCCACGCCGAGGCACAAGGGAAGCGCGACAAGCGCCACGACGATCGAGGAGGGCAGATCGGCCCTGATCGTCGAAAAGAAGGACTTGGATGTTTGCACCGGGGCTCCTCTGTGCTTTGCGGCGGCGGTGTATGGCGCGCTTGCTACACTAACATGACAAACATGTCATAAAAGGGAGTGAACGCGCAACCGGTCCGTTCCATCGCCCAACCGTGCGTGCGGCGCGCCGAGTTGTGCGACGCAGCATGGTGGTGCGCTTACCGGTTGTGAGCGCCGCCCGATCGCTTATGTGACGCGGCGATGGCACGCACGCCCACGCGATCGAACGACTGGGGATTTCCCCGCTGGCGCAGCTATGGCGCAGCGACCGAGGCGACGACCGTCCGGTTGTGCGACCGCCACGGCTGCTCCGAGCGCGGCGATTGTCCCGCGCCCAAGTCGCCCAACAGCCCCGACCGCTGGTATTTCTGCGTCGCCCATGCCGCGGAGTACAACCGCGGCTGGAACTATTTCGAAGGCCTGGACGCGGAGGAGGCCGCGCGTCGTGAGGCGTCGGAGACGCGCGACGCTTCGGGCTTCTCCACCTCTAGCCATTACGCCTGGG
Organism: Sphingomonadales bacterium; assembly: GCA_005773165.1. Taxonomy (GTDB): domain Bacteria; phylum Pseudomonadota; class Alphaproteobacteria; order Sphingomonadales; family Sphingomonadaceae; genus Sphingomonas. Next base: position 3,012 of record SXHP01000050.1, read on the forward strand.
GCGGCCCCGGCGACGGCTCCCGTTCGCGCGACGAGATGCGCGCGCTGGATGTGCTCGGGCTGGAGAGCGATGTCGACTTCGACGCGGTCCGCAGCGCCTGGCGCACCCTGGCCAAGACGAACCACCCCGACGTACGCCCGGGCGACGCGGACGCCGCGACCCGCTTTCAGGCGATCCAGGCGGCGTATGAGGTGCTGCGCAGCGCGGAGGAGGCGCGCACCTGGCGGCCGAAGTGAAGCGGGAGGTCCGGAGCGACTGGACTGGCGCGATCCTGGTCTGCGGCAAATGCTCCAAGAAGATCGGCGGCGGCTTCGGCGAGGACGGCCGCACCCGGCTCGCCAAGCTGCTGCGCAAGACGCTGGGCGCGGGCAAGGGCCGCAAGGCGTCGCTAGGCGTGATCGAGACCAAGTGCCTCGACGTATGTCCGAAGCGCGGCGTGGTGGTGATCGACGCCGCACGTCCGGGCCGGTGGGAGATCGTCGCGCCGGGCACGTCCGCCGGAGAGGTGCTCGCCCGGATCGGCCGGGGTCAGGCGTAGCGGGCGGCGGTCTCGCGGATCAGCGCGATCATGTTGGGGATGCCCTGCGTCCGGTTGGAGCTCAACTGCCGCGACAGGTCGAACGGCGCCAGCGCCCCCGGGATGTCGGTTTTCAGAATGTCGGCGGGCGCACGGTCCTGGACGGTTAGCAGCACCAGAGCGATGATCCCCTTGGTGATCGCCGCGTTCGAATCGGCCAGAAAATGCAACGTGCCGTCGTCGCGGCGGGTGGGATAGACCCACACCGACGCCGAGCATCCTCTGACCAGCGTCGCGTCGATCTTCAGCGCGTCGGGCATCGCCTCCAGCTCGCGGCCGAGATCGATCAGCAGGCGATAGCGGTCGTCGGGGTCGAGGAAGTCGTATTCCTCGTGGATGTCGTCGATGGAGGGCATGTTGGGCCGCTACCGTTCCACCGTCCTTGAAGCAACCAGCCCTCTCCCGCTTTCGCGGGAGAGGAGGGGCCCGCCGAAGGCGGGAGGTGAGGGTCTTCTTCTTCTTCTGAGTACGTCGCGCCGAGCCCTCACCCGACCTCGCTGCGCTCGGCCACCCTCTCCCGCTTGCGGGAGAGGGCTGTTTCACAAATCAACGCCCGCCGCGATCGCCTCCAGCTTCCTGATCCGCTCGCGCAGGTCGGCGATCTCGATCCGCGCGCCCGCGCTCGGGCTGGCGGCGGGGCCCGGTTCGTGCGCCTGGGCGAGCGCCTCGCGCTTCAACTGCAGCCAGCCGCGCCAGCCCGACAGCCCCGCCATCGTCACCATCCCGAGCCCGGCGAGGCTTGCCCCCGCCATCGTCACGTAGAAATCGAGGTCGCTCATCTTCCGCCTCCTTGTCAGCGGTCGCGCAGCCGCTCGATCTCGCGATCGAGGCCGATGCTGCCGTGGTTGTCGGTGACGACGCGCTCCAGCACCGCGATCCGCTCCTTGAGCTGGCGAACCTCGTCGCGCATCCCCGCCGTGTCGGCGCCGTCTGCGCCGTGCTGCCGTTGCTGTCCCAGCGCGCGGTAGCGCGTCGTCAGCACCTTTCCCAAGGTCACGATGAACACGATCGCGACCACCATCGAAAACGGACCCATCGATCGAACTCCAGATGCCGGGTGCTAGTTGACCGCGCGCTCGTCGCGCAGCCGCTCGATCTCGTCTGACAAGTCCGCGCCCCGGTCGGTCGCGATCCGCTCCAGCACGCGGACGCGCTGTTCGAGCTGCTCGGTATGTGCGGCGTATTGCGCCGCCTTTTCGGCGGTCATCTGCGCCTGCAGCTCCATCTTGCGCTCCTGGAGCTTGAACCAGGGCCGGAGGAACACGCCCCCGAAGATCGCGAGCAGGCCGCAGCAGATGCCGAGAATGGGGATAAGAAGAGGGCTCATGGTCGGCTCCTATCGGTCACGCAGCGCGTCGATCTGGCGGGCGGTGCGCTCGGCGGGATCGGTGGCGATCCGCTCGAGCACCGAGATCCGCTCCTCCAGCCGCGTCACCTGACCGTTGAGCCGCTCGTTCTCGGTGGTGAGCAGCTGCACCTTGCGTTCCGCGGCGGGGTCGTTGCGGTCCACACGCTTTCCCCAGTCGTCGACCAGCGGGTAGCCGTGCTTGGCCTTTATCGCGGTGGTGATCACCCAGGCGGCCATGCTCATCGCGATGATCGCGAGCACGAATAACGGTCCACCGAAATCCATCGTAAGTCCTCCCCAGGGAGCCGCGCGGTTCAGCGCAGGCTGTCGATCTCGTTGGCGAGCTGCGTGTTGCGGCTGGTGAAGTGCGTCTCCATGTCCGCCAGGCGGCGGTCGATGTCGCGCAGCTTGGACCGCACCTCGGCGCTGGAGCGCTTGGGGTTGCTCCGGACGCCCTGCCAGAACTTCGCGTCTCCCGCGTCGACGTAGAGGTCGGTCGGCTTCGCATGCGCCATCCAGGCGATCAGGAAATAGGCGACGATCAGCCAGGGCATGCCCGGTCCGGTGACCGTCAGCAGCACCGCCGCGACGCGGACCCAGAGGACGTCGATGCCGGTGTAATCGGCGATGCCGGCGCAGACGCCCTTGTACTTGGCGTTCTGCTTGTCGAGGTAGAATTGCGTGCGGGCAGCCATGTCAGTTGCTCCGATTGGGTTGACGGTCGATCTGGTAGGTCGGCTGCGGGCTGTTGAGCCCGGGCTTCCATTCGGGATTGTCGGCGGCGACGATGCGCTCGACGGTGTTGACGCGCTCCTCGAGGCGGCGGGCGAGATTGTACATCTCGTCGAGCATGCGCTCGTCCTCCTCGGTGATCTTGGGAGCCTGACGCCATTTCGTGATGTAGTGGAAAATGATCCACGGCAGCCCGACGAACAGCATCCCGCAGATGACGATCGGGAGAAAGACGTCCTCCATCTCAGTTCTCCCCGCCGGTCTTGCCGCCCATGCGCGCCTTCAAGGCGGCGAGCTCGGCGTCGACGCGGTCGCTCTGGCGCAGTTCGGCGATCTCCTCCTCCAGCGTCTTCGGCACCGACAAGCCCATCGCCTCCGCGCGGCCCTCGGCCTCGTCGGCGCGGCGCTCCAGCACGTCGAAGCGGCTGAAGGCGTCCTGCGTCTTGGCGCCTGCGTACATGTCGCGAAGGCGGAAACGGTTGTTGGCGGTTTCGATCCGCGTCTGGACGTTCGCCTGCTTGGCGCGCGCCTCGCGCAGCTTCACCTGCAGCTTGGCGATGTCCTCTTCCGAAGCGCGCAGCGCGTCGTCGAGTACGCCGACCTCGGCCTTGAGCTGGTCAACCATGTCGACCGCCTTCTGCCGCTCGACCAGCGCCGCCTTGGCGAGGTCCTCGCGGTCCTTGGACAGCGCCAGCTCGGCCTTCTCGGTCCAGTTCGCCTGGAGGTTCTCCAGCTTGGCGATGTGGCGGCGCATCTCCTTCTGGTCGGCGATCGTCCGCGCCGCCGACGCGCGCACCTCGACCAGCGTCTCCTCCATTTCGAGGATGATCATCCGGATCATCTTCGCCGGGTCTTCCGCCTTGTCGAGCAGCTCGGCCATGTTGGCGGCGACGATGTCGCGGGTTCGGGAGAAAATGCCCATCGGATACTCCTGGATGGCGGTGAAGGCGGCGGCGGAAACCCGGATCATGCCGTCAAGCGGGCCGTCGCCGCAACCGTCGATGCGCTCGGCTGCGCGGCGGGGCCGACCGCGGCGACGACGGCGGTGGCGCTGAACACGATCGTGCAGAACACAGCGGCGACCGAGCGGGCGGTGTCGGACTTGAACATGGGAACCTCCGTTTGAACCTGTAGGCCGCCGTGTCGGCGGGATGCTCAGGTCTTTGCAGAGAGCGTGCCAAATGTGCGCGGTACCGTCATGCCAGCGAAGGCTAGCATCTTTGTCGAGGGATTACCGAAGGTTGCGGTCAAGCCGACAAAGACCCCAGCCTTCGCTGGGGTGACGGGTCGGTGGAAAGACTTGCCAACAGTCGGGATTTTGCGCCAACCATGAGGAATGGAGCGCGCCAGTCAGGTCATCGGCCAATCGGGAGTCTTCCTCGACACGCTGGAGCGCGCCAGCCGCGCGGCCGCGCTCGACCGCCCGGTGCTGGTCATCGGCGAGCGCGGAACGGGCAAGGAGCTCGTTGCCGAGCGCCTCCACCGCCTGTCGCCGCGCTGGGATCAGCCGTTGATCGTGATGAACTGCGCCGCGCTGCCCGAGACGCTGATCGAGGCCGAGCTGTTCGGACACGAGGCGGGGGCCTTCACCGGCGCCACCAAGTCGCGCGCGGGACGATTCGAGGAGGCCGACGGCGGCACCTTGTTCCTGGATGAGCTCGGCACGCTCAGCATGGCCGCGCAGGACCGGCTGCTCCGCGCGGTCGAATACGGCGAGATCACCCGCATCGGCTCGTCGCGCCCGATCCGCGTCGACGTCCGCATCGTCGCCGCGACCAACGAGCACCTCCCCGACAAGGTCGACGCGCACGAGTTCCGCGCCGATCTGCTCGACCGGCTGTCGTTCGAGGTCGTGACCTTGCCGCCGCTGCGCGCGCGATCGGGCGACGTCGTCGTCCTCGCCGACCATTTCGGCCGCCGGATGGCCGCGGAGATCGGGCTCGACCGCTGGCTCGGCTTCGGCCCCGCGGCGCTCGACGCGCTGACCAATCACCGCTGGCCCGGCAACGTCCGCGAATTACGCAACGTCGTCGAGCGCGCGGTCTACCGCTGGGAAGGGCAGGGACCTGTCGACGCGATCGAGATCGACCCGTTCCAATCGCCTTACCGCCCGCGCGCGCAGGCGTCGCCGACCAAGGCGTCCGCAACCGAACAGTCCGTCGATCCGCCCGGAAGCGACAACGAGGTCGCCGCGTGCGAGGTCGGTCCGTCCGACTTCAAGAGCCGAGTCGCACGCTTCGAGCGCGAGCTGCTCGCCCGCGCGCTGGCGGAGAACCGCTTCAACCAGCGCCAGACCGCCGACGCGCTCGGCCTCACCTACGACCAGCTCCGCCACGCGCTCCGCCGCCACGACCTGATCTCGGCCGACGGCAAGAATGTGGGCGGGGGGACGGTTGCGTAACGAACGCGGGGGAGCCATTGCGGCGGGCACGCGTTCCACGCGCGACCGATCACAGGAGACACGTCATGGCCTTCGAACTCCCCCCGCTCCCCTACGATTACGACGCGCTGGAGCCGACCATAGACGCCGAGACGATGCGCTTCCACCACGACAAGCACCACAAGGCCTATACCGACCAGCTCAACGAGGGCGTGTCGAAGGACCCGTCGCTGGAGGGCAAGTCGATCGAGCAGATCCTCGGCATGATCTCCTCGCAGCCCCCGCTGGTCCGCAACAACGGCGGCGGATATTGGAACCACGACTTCTTCTGGAACACGATGAAGAAGGGCGGCGGCCAGCCCTCCGGCAAGCTCGCCGAGGCGATCGACCGCGACTTCGGCGGCCTCGACAAGCTGAAGGAGGAGTTCAACACCAAGGGCGCAGGGCAATTCGGCTCCGGCTGGGCCTGGCTGATCGCCGACGCGGGCGGCAAGCTCAAGGTGACGTCGACGCCGAACCAGGACAACCCGCTGATGGACGACGCCAAGGAGCCGGGCACGCCGCTGCTGGGCAACGACGTCTGGGAGCATGCTTACTACCTGACCTACCGCAACGACCGGGCCGCGTATCTGAAGGCGTGGTGGGACGTGGTGGATTGGGACAAGGTGGGTGAGCGGTACGCGGCGGCGGCGCAGTAGGTTCGCCCGCAGCCACAAACGTCACCCCAGCGAAAGCTGGGGTCTCCCAAGACGGCGCGGTTCGCCCAGCCACCAGGAGACCCCAGCTTGCGCTGGGGTGACGGACTTGGCTGAGTCGTCGCGCTCACCCCGCCGGCGGCGTTTCCGCTTCCTCCGTCTGCAACCCGTGCCGCATCAACATGGGCACGTTCGCCACCGCGAACAGCAAGGTCAGCGGGATCGCGCCCCACAGCTTGAACCCGACCCAGAAATCCCACGAGGCGCTGCGCCAGACCAGCTCGTTCAGCGCCGCCATGCCGACGAAGAAGATCGTCCAGTTCACCGTCAGCTTGCGCCACCCTAGATCGCTCAGTCCTGGATACGCCGACCCGAGCAAGCCCTGCAGCAGCGGCCGCCCCGTCGCCAGCCCGAACGCCAGCACCCCCGCAAAGCTCGCATAGAGGATGGTGGGCTTCATCTGGATGAAGCGCGGATCGTGAAAATAGATCGTCAGCCCGCCGAACAGCACGACCAGCGCGCCCGAAATCCACAACATCGGCGCGACGCGACCGAGCTTCACCCGCGACACGATCATCGCGATCACGGTTGCGACCATGAACGCCGTCGTGGCGACGATCACCCGCGCGATCACGAGCGCGCCGGCGCGCTCCATGTCGTCGAGGAAGCCCGTCGTACCGGCGACCAGCCGCAGCACGAACGAGGACGGCGCGAGAAAGTTGACCGCGAAGAACACCGCCAGCGGGGCGTAGTCGATCGCCATGCGCAGGCCGGACTGCTCCTTCGTGGAGGGCTGGGTCATGCCACCCACCCTCCGTCACCCCGGACTTGTTCCGGGGTCCAGCGCCCGGCGAGCGATGCGGACAGAGGCTCACAGGTCATCGCCCGCGGCACGCTGGACCCCGGCACAAGGCCGGGGTGACGAATAGCGCGACTCACTTCCGCACCCCCTCGACACCCGCGATGATCCGGCTCACCTCGCCTGCATCGAACGGCCGCAGGTCGGTCATCCCTTCGCCCACCCCAATCGCATGGATCGGCAGCCCGAACCGCTCCGCCGCCGCCACCATCACCCCGCCGCGCGCGGGGCGGGCGCGCGTGGTCATCACCAACCCGGTCACGCCTGCGACATCCCGAAACACCTCGATCTGATTGAGCGCATTCTGCCCCGTCGTCGCATCGAGCACGAGAACCACGTCATGCGGCGCCTCCGGGTTCAACCGGCCTAGGACGCGCCGAATCTTCGCCAATTCGTCCATCAGCTCGCGCTTGTTCTGCAGCCGCCCCGCGGTGTCGACGATCAGCACGTCGATACCGGTCGCGGTTGCTTGGCGGACCGCTTCATAGACGATCCCCGCCGCGTCGCCGCCTTCCTTGCCGGTGACGATCGGCACCCCGACCCGCTCGGCCCAGGTCCGAAGCTGGCCGATCGCCGCCGCGCGGAACGTGTCGCCCGCGGCCAGCATCACGCCGTAATCCTGCTCCAGGAACAGGTGCGCCAGCTTGGCGATCGTCGTCG
>SXHP01000051.1 GCA_005773165.1 Sphingomonadales bacterium
AACGTCAAATCGCCCTTCTTCCTGACCCAGGCGCTCCATCCCGCGCTCAAGGCCGCAGCGTCGCGGGAGCGCCCGGCCAAGGTCATCAACATCACCTCGATCGACGGCCAGCGATTGAACCCCTGGGACACCTACAGCTATCATGCGTCCAAATCGGCGCTGATCTATCTGACCAAGCGCATGGCCGCGCGGCTGATCCAGGACGCGATCAACGTAACCTCCATCGCGCCGGGCGCCTTCGCCAGCGAAATGAACAAGGCGGCGCGCGACCATGGCGAAACGATCGCCAAGGGCATACCGGCCAAGCGGATCGGGGTGGACGAGGACATGGCGGGCGCCGCGAGCTCTCTCGCCAGCCGCGCGGGCGACTATGTGGTCGGCGACACGATCACGGTCGACGGCGGGCTGGTTCATGCGGCGCTGGGGACCAGCATCGACGGGTGAGTTGGACGCGGTGCGCCAAGGACAAGCTTCGACTCCGCTGAAGGCGAACGGAAGAATGGTTCTTCCCTGCTTGGAGCAAGCGTTCGTCGACGACGGACGACCGTTGGTCGGCGCTGCGCCGCGTCGAACGACCGCGAACCGCCGCTGATCGAAGCGCGATAGCGCCGCCCCGCGGAGACTCGCACTGTCAGACGGCTCCTCCGATCGGGGCGGAGCAAGTCTGGAGCACTCCTCATGCGAAACCTCATCACCCTTGTCGCGGTCGTCGCGTCCGCGACGGCCCTCGCCCCAACCCCGGCGATCGCGCACCAGGATGCGCGCAGCGTGACGGTCAGCCACGCCGACCTTGACCTCGCGACGGACGTCGGACGCGCGACGCTGGACCGCCGCATCGGCGCCGCCGCCAGGCGGGTCTGTGGCGTCGAGCACAGCCGCGAGCTCGCCCGCTGGCAGGCCGAACGCCGCTGCGTCGCGAGCGCGCTCGATCGCTCGGGCGTCGTGTCGGCCCAGCTCGCCGCGAAGCAGAAGGCGGAGCGGCTCGCGGGCGGCACGATCATGGCGGCCCGCCGCTGACTCGGGCGATCCCCGGCCGCCGGGGCCCTTGCGGCTTCAGCGGCCGACGATCGCACGGGCGACCGCCTGATAGGTCCGCCCGACCCGGACGCTCGATCCGTCCGCCAGCTCCACCCGCCAGGAGCCAAGCTCATCGTGATGCAGGCTCCGGATGCGGTCGCGCCGCACCATGGTGGAGCGGTGGAGCCGCACGAAAATCGCCGGATCGAGCCGGCGCTCCAATTCGGTGATCGTCTGGTGGACCAGGAAGCTGCGGCCGCCCGCCACCGTGAGGCGCATATAGTCGCGCTCGGCGTCGATCCGATCGATGTCGGCGACGGGAACGCGCACCATCTCCGATCGGTGCGGGACCCAGAACTCCTCCGTCCAGCGAGCCGCCGGACGCTCCGCCGTCGGGCTCACCGCGGGGGGCGCGACGCGTGCTTCCCTCACCCGCTTGACCGCCACGGCGAGCCGCTCCGGGCATACGGGCTTCAGCACATAATCCACCGCGGCCACATCGAACGCGGCCAGCGCATGCTGCCCGTATGCGGTGCAGAACACCACCGCGGGCCTCGGCACACGCTCCTGCAGCCGCCGCGCCACCGCGATGCCGTCGAGCCCGGGCATGGCGATGTCGAGCAGCAGCAGGTCGGGCACCAGCGCCTCGATCATCCGCAGCGCCGCGTCGCCGTCATGCGCGGTGCCGACCAGGTGCACGCCGTCGATCTGCGTGCAGAGCACCTGCATCCGCTCGACCGCGAGCGGCTCGTCATCGACGACAAGCGTTCGAAGCACGGGCTCAGCAGCCATCGCGCACCAGCGGCATCGACACGGACGCCCTGAACCCGCCTTCGGCAGGGCGTTCGGCGCGCACCTCCGCTGCGTCGCCGAACCGCACACGCACCCGGTCCGCGACATTGCGTAGACCCACGCCGGTTCCGGAGGCGCTCGACACGGACTCGCCGTCGTCCTCGACCACGAGCCGGATGCGGCTGCCCTCCGCCCGCGCGGCGGTCAGCCGCACCGTGACCGGGCGCTTGCTCGGCGACACCCCGTGCTTGATCGCATTCTCCACCAGCGGCTGCAGGATCATCCCGGGAACGCAGGCGTCCTCCAGGCCGGGCTCCACCTCGATCTGCACGCGCAGCCGGTCCGAGAAGCGCACCGCCTCGATGTCGAGGTAGAGCCGCTGGAGCGCGATCTCCTCGGCCAGCCGCGCATCCTCCGTCGGATCGTCGGCCAGGCTGGTCCGGAAGAAGCGCGACAGGTTGAGGATCATCGCCTCCGCCTTCGCGGCGCGTCCGGATATGACGAGCGAGGAGATCGAGTTGAGCGTGTTGAACAGGAAATGGGGGTTCACCTGATAGCGCAGCGCCTTCAGCTCGGCGCTCTGCGCCGCCGCCTTGAGCCGTGCCGCCTCCCGCTCGGACGCGCGCACCTGCGCGGCATAGGACAGCGCCAGGTAGAGCGCCGCCCAGGAGAGGACGAGGAAATACCAGTGAATGGAATTGTCCGCGATTTGACTTGAGACCGATTTCTCGCGCTTGGGCATCGCCGTCGTCGCATTCAGTCCCGGCGTGTCGACCTCGTCCGCATGAAAGGCTCTGAACGCCGCATAATTTGCGGCTGCATACCCTGTCGCGACCGGCACGGAGGCGAGAAAGGCGGCGGCGATACGCACGCCCAGACTTCTCTCGTCCAGTCGGCGCAGGAACAGGTAGAGAAGCCACGTCAACCCGATCCCGGCGGCTGTCGCCACCGCGCGATTGTCGAACATCCGGGCATAGCCGGAATATTGCATGATGACCGAGCGCGCGCTGACGCTCAGATAATAAAGCGTCCAGAACAGCGCGATCGACAGCGCCGCCGCCCCCGGGCCGACGCTCGCTCTTTGCGGTGGCTGCACATCATCCATGCGGCACCTTAACTCCGGTCGGTGAAGCATGATTGGGCGCGCATCGACGCTTGTCGATCCGAAACCGCGGTTGGTCGAAAAGGAACCGGCGACATCGGTCGGCCAAGCGACGTTCTGAGCGGTCAGCACGACAGCGGCGCATCCACGGGTCAGGTGGGCTTCAATGTCACCGAGCAATGCCGCCCGCCGCCAGCACCGCCAGCGTCACCAGCTCGCTCGCCGTCGAGGTCATCGGCGCGATCTGGACCGGTTTCTCCATGCCGATCAGCATCGGCCCGATCATCGTGTCGCCGCCAAGCTCGCGCAGCAGCTTGGCCGACAAGTTGGCCGATTGCAGCCCCGGCATGATCAGCACGTTCGCGGGGCCGGAAAGCCGTGCGAAGGGGTAGTTGACGAGCTGCTTGGGGTTGAGCGCGACGTCCGGGGTCATCTCGCCCTCGAACTCGAAGCCGACTGCACGGCCCTCCAGCACCTTCACCGCGCCGCGGATGTTCTCCAGCCAGCGGCCTTCGGGGTTGCCGAAGTTGGAATAGCTGAGGAACGCGACGCGGGGCTCGTGGCCCATCCGCCTGGCGACCGCGGCGGTCTGTTCGGCGATGTCGGCGAGCTCCTCCGCGGTCGGGCGCTCGTTGATCGTCGTGTCCGCCATGAACACGGTGTGGCTCTGCCCGACGAGCAGGTGGACGCCGAACGGGGTGCGCCCCGCCTCGGGGTCGATCACCCGGCGGACCTCGCGCATCGCCTGGGCATAGGCGCGGGTGACGCCGGTGATCATCGCGTCGCCTTCGCCCAGCTGCAGCAGGACGGAGCCGAAGATGTTGCGGTCCTGGTTGATCATCCGCTCGCAATCGCGGCGCAGATAGCCGCGACGCTGGAGGCGGGCGTAGAGGAAGTCGACCATCCGCGGCACCAGCGGCGAATTGCGGCTGTTGTGCAGTTCGTACGCGTCGGGATCGTCGACGCCCAATGCGCGCAGCCGATCGGGCACGTCGTCGCGGCCGACGAGCACCGGCGTGCCGTAGCCGCCCTCCTTGAACGCGATCGCGGCGCGGAGCACCACTTCCTCCTCGGCTTCCGCGAAGATCACCCGCTTGGGATGCGCGCGCGCGCCCTCATAGGCTAGGCTGAGCACCGACGTCGTCGGGTTGAGCCGCGCGCGGAGCGACACGCGATACGCCTCCATGTCGAGGATCGGCTTGGTCGCGACGCCCGAGTCCATCGCCGCCTTGGCAACCGCGGCGGGAACCAGCTCCATCAGCCGCGGGTCGAACGGCGCAGGGATGATGTAATCGGGGCCGAACACGTGGCGCACGCCGTACGCCGCGGCGACCTCCTCGGGCACCCGCTCGCGCGCCAGCTCGGCGATCGCGCGCGCCGCGGCGATCTTCATCTGGTCGTTGATCCCCGTCGCGCGCACGTCGAGCGCGCCGCGAAAGATGAAGGGGACGCCGAGCACAGTGTTGACTTGGTTGGGGTAATCCGACCTGCCCGTCGCGACGATCGCGTCGGGCCGCGCCGCCTTGGCCAGCTCGGGCCGAATCTCGGGCTCCGGATTGGCCATCGCGAAGATGATCGGCGCAGGCGCCATGTCCTTGACCATCTCGGGCTGAAGCGCGCCTGCCGCGGACAGCCCCAGGAACACGTCGGCGCCGTGGAGCGCCTCGACGAGGGTGCGCCGATCGGTCGCGACCGCATGCGCCGATTGCCACTGGTTGACGCCCTCGCGCCCCTGATAGCTCACGCCCTTGCGATCGCAGATCAGGACGTTGTCCTGCCTGACCCCCATCGCCTTGATCAGCTCGGTGCACGCGATCGCCGCCGCCCCCGCGCCGTTGACCACCACCTTGACCTCGTCGAGCCGCCGCTTGGTGAGCAGGCAGGCGTTGATCAGCCCGGCCGCGGTGATGATC
>SXHP01000052.1 GCA_005773165.1 Sphingomonadales bacterium
AGAATGGCTCACCGGCAAGGGCTATGACAAGCTTTATGGCGCGCGCCCGATGGTCCGCCTAATCCAGGAAAAGATCATGCAGCCGCTCGCCGAAGATCTGCTATTCGGCAAGCTCGTCCACGGCGGCGAGGTGACCGTCAGGATGAAGGACGGCGCCCTCACCTTCGCGATCGAGCCCGCCGCGCCCAGAAAGCCCAAGAAGAAGGGCAAGCCCGAGGCGATCGAGGCGGAGTAGAGCGCCGCCCCTGACGGAGCCGAGAACGGCGGCGGAGCGATCCGCCGCCGTTCCAGCATTCCTTTCGCCTCTTTACCCATTGTTGGCTATTGCCGCCTTAACCCCTTCGGCATGACGCTCTGGCGCTTCATGCTGATCCTGATCGGGGCCTGGCTGCTGGCGTTCGGCGCGCGTGCGGCGGACGCGCGGCCGGGCAGCGCGGGGGATGCGATCGCGACCTGCGTGAAGCGGGCGGACCCCCGGATCGATCCCCGCGCCGAACTCGCCCGGCCGGTCGGCTACGATTGCGCGACCAGGCAGATGCGGTTCGGCGCGGGCGATTTCCTGGTCATATCGCAGCCGATCCGCACCGGCGCGAACTGGCCCGCGCAGGTGCGCAGCGCCAGTCTGTGGCAGACCCGGTCCACCCTTCACGCGCTCTACGCCGACGGCCGCATCGCGTCGCTGTCGATGGACCAGCATGCGGCGTCGCGCGGGGTGCAGCTCGGCGCGATCTTCCAGCAGACGCTGCCCGTCCGCGGCGTTCCCGTCGTGCGGCTGCTCTGGCATGTCGAGGGCGCGAACAATCTGCGCGGCATCGTCCTCGACCCGCGTGTCGCGCGGCCCAGCGAGGCGGCGGCGTCGAACCTCCTGCTGGCGGGCGTGTACAGCGCCTTTGCGGGATTGTGCATCGCGCTGCTGCTCTACAATCTCGCGCTGTGGGGCGCCCTCCGCCACCGCTTTCTGCTGCATTATTGCGTCATGGTGGCGATGCTGCTGGTCTATGCGGTATCGTCCTCGGGCGCGCTCGCCTGGATTGTTCCGATCGGCAACAATGATCGGATGCGGGTCAACAACCTGGCGCTCGCTCTGTCGGCGACGGCCGCGCTCAGCTTCGCGCGCAGCTTCTTCGAAGCGCGGGTGTTCGCAGGCTGGCTCGGGCGGATCAGCACCGGCGTGTCCGCCGCGCTGGTCGTCGCCGCGGTCGCCTTTGCGACGCTTCAGGGCGTATGGCCGTATCTCGCCAGCCGCCTCTATGCGTTCAGCTTCGTCGCGCTGATGCTGCTGGTCGCGCCGATCCTGTGGCGGGCATGGGCGCGCGAGAGCCGCTATTTCCAGCTCTTCTGCATCGGCTGGGGCGCGCCGGTGACCTTTGCCGCGCTCCGGATCGCCAGTTCGTTCGGGATTCTGGAATGGAGCTTCTGGCTCGACAATTCGACGATCCTCGCGATGACCGCGGAGGCCTTGTTGTCGAGCCTCGCCATCGCATACCGCATCCGCCTGCTCGCCCATGAGCGCGACCAGGCGCGCGCGCAGGAGATCGCCGCGCGGCTGCTCGCCGACACCGATCCGCTGACCTGCATGCTCACACGCCGCGCCTTCCTGCGCCAGGCGATCGGGCGCGAGGGCGATCAGGTGCTGATGCTCGCCGACATCGACAACTTCAAGCGCGTCAACGAGACGATCGGCCACGACGGCGGCGACGAGGTGCTCCGCGCGGTCGCGCGCGCGCTGGAGGCGGCCGCCCCCCCGGGCGTGCTGGTCGCGCGGATCGGCGGCGAGGAGTTCGCGATCCTGTCGCCCGCCGGCTTGGCGCTCGACGCGGACGACGTTCTGGACCGGATCCGCGCCGCGCGCATGCCCTATGATCTCACCGTCACCGCGAGCATCGGCGCGTGCACCGGCCGCCTTCTCGGCGAAGCCGACTGGAAGGCGATGTACCGGGACGCGGACCGCGCCTTGTTCGCCGCCAAGACCGCGGGCCGCGACCGCGCCCGCCGCGCCACGCGATCGGATGCGAGGACCCTGGCGGTCGCGGCGTGACCGCGCTATGCCGACGGCGGGCAGGAGGACGGTGATGCGGCGCAACCCGAAGCAGGCTTTGGCGGTGATGGCGGGCGTCGGCCTGCTCGCGTTGGCGGCGAAGCAGCCGACCGCCGACATCCGGCTGCTCACCCACGACCGCGGCGATCCCGCGCCGCGCGTGATGAAGGTCGCCGCCGATCTGGGCGTGATCGGCGTGTCGGTGCTCTACACCTGGACGGTCGACCGTCTGCGCTGAGCGGATGCTGATCAGCCAAGCGTTCCGTCACCCCGAACGTGTTCCGGGGTCCAGCGTTCGGCAGGCGATGTCACAAGAGCTTCCATCCGCCCCGCTCGCGGCGCCCTGGACCCCGGAACAAGTCCGGGGTGACGTAGGTGTTTGTGGCGCTGATTGGCCAACACCCATCCCGCGCGCGCCCGATGCCGCCCGTTGCGCCGCTTTCCGCTCTTGCTTACACGCATGTCAATGAGCGATCACGAAGCAATCTGGCGCACCGCCTACCGCCACCCCGCCGCCTGGGACGCCGCGTTTCCGCCGCTGTCGCTCGTCGACATGTTCGAGCAATCGGCCGCGCGTCAGGGCGAAGCGCCGCTGATCGACTTTCTCGGCCGCCGCTACAGCTACCGCGAGACGCTGGACGGCGCGAACCGGGTCGCGTGCGGGCTGGCGAAACTGGGCTACGGCCCCGGCGACCGGATCGGGCTGTTCCTGCCCAACGTGCCGCATTACGTCGCCGCTTATTACGGCGCGCTTAAGCTCGGCGCGACGGTGGTCAACTTCTCGCCGCTCTATACCCCCGCCGAACTCGCGCACCAGGTCGCCGATTCGGGCACGCGGGTGCTGTTCACCCTGTCCGCCTCCGCGCTGCTGCCGACCGCGCTAAAGGTGCTGAACGACAGCGGGCTCGAGCGGCTGATCGTCGGCTCGGTCGCGGGCGCGCTTCCCGCCGCCAAGTCGCTCTTCTACCGCCTGTTCAAGCGCGGCGAGGTGGCGGACCGCCCCGACGATCCGCGGATCACCGCCTTCTCCGCGTTGATCGCCAACGACGGCGCGTGCGCCGCCCCCGCGATCGACCCGGAGACGCATGTCGCGCTGATTCAGTACACCGGCGGCACCACCGGCGTGCCGAAGGGGGCGATGCTGACCCACCAGAACCTGTCCGCCAATGCGCGCCAGATCTGCGGGTTGGACCCGCATCCGGGCCAGGCCGACCGCATCGTCGGCGTGCTGCCGCTGTTTCATGTCTTCGCCAACACCTGCGTCCTCAACCGCACCGTCCTGAACGGCGGAACGATGGTCCTCTTGCCCCGCTTCGACGCCGCGCAATGTCTCGCCGCGATCGGGCGGACCAAGGCGACCGCGCTTCCCGGCGTGCCGACCATGTATCGCGCGCTGCTCGACCACCCGAAGCTCGCAGGCACCGACTTCTCGAGCCTGCGCGTCTGCATATCGGGCGGCGCGCCGCTCCCCGCCGAGTTGAAGGAGCGGTTCGAGACGGCGACCGAGGCCAGCCTGGTCGAAGGCTACGGCCTGTCCGAAAGCTCGGGCGTCCTCACCGCCAATCCGTATGAAGGCGAGGGCAAGTCGGGCACGATCGGCCAGCCGATCCCCGGCACCCGCCTGAAGCTCGTTGATAAGGAGGACCCCGCAAGGCCCGCTCCGCCGCAAGAGCCCGGCGAGATCGTCGCCTCGGGCCCGCAGATCATGGCGGGCTACTGGAATCGCCCCGACGCCGACGCCGACACCTTCCTCGTCGACGAGGCCGGCACGCGCTGGCTGCGCACCGGCGACGTCGGCGCGATCGACGCAGACGGCTTCGTCCGCGTCGTCGATCGGTTGAAGGACATGATCGCGGTCAGCGGGTTCAAGGTGTTCCCGAGCCAGATCGAGGCGATCCTCTATCACCACCCGGCGATCAAGGAGTGCCTCGTCATCGGCCTCCCCAATCCCTATCGCGGCGAACACCCGCGCGCCTATGTCGTCCTCCACGACGAGGCGGAGGACACCGGCGAAGCGCTGACCGCCTGGCTCAACCCCCAGCTCGGCCGCCACGAGCGGGTCGACACGGTGGTGGTGCGCGACGCGCTGCCGAAGACGATGATCGGCAAGCTCAGCCGCAAGGACCTCGTGGCGGAGGTGACGGCGGCTTCCTGATCGGGAACCGCCGGCACCTCCCGTCCGCCGTCACCCCGGACTTGTTCCGGGGTCCAGCGCCCGGCAGGCGATGCGGATCGAGGCTCTAGCTTCGCGCTCGCGGCACTCTGGACCCCGGAACAGGTCCGGGGTGACGTTGGAAGAACGGCCAGGTTCAGTACCACCCCAACCTTGACCCCCCGCCCCCCCGCACGCCATAGCACCGCCATGGACACCCCGCCGATCGAAGACCTCTCGTTCGAGGATGCGCTGAAGGAGCTCGAGCGTATCGTCGGCCGCCTCGAAACCGGCGACGCGACCCTCGACGAATCGATCGCGCTCTACGAACGCGGCGATCGCCTCCGCGCGCGCTGCGCCGAGCGGCTCGACGCGGCGCAGGCCCGGATCGAGGCGATCCGGCTCGACGCCGAGGGCCGCCCCGCGGGTGTCCGCCCGTTCGCGACGAACTGATGGAGCTTCGCGAAGCGCTCGCCGAGGTCGGCGCGGCGGTCGACGCGCGCTTCGACGCGCTGCTCGCGCTGCCCGGCGATCCGCGCGACGATCTGTACCGCGCGATGCGCCACGCCGCGATCGGCGGCGGCAAGCGGCTGCGCCCGCTGCTCACCTTCGCCACCGCGCAGCTCTTCGGCGTCGATCGCGACGCGGCGATCGCGGCGGGCGTCGCGTTGGAGGCGATCCACGTCTACAGCCTGATCCACGACGATCTGCCCGCG
>SXHP01000053.1 GCA_005773165.1 Sphingomonadales bacterium
CCCGTGGCAGTCCCAGCCGGGCACATAGGGCGCATCCTTGCCCATCAGCGACTGCGACCGCACGATCATGTCCTTCAGGACCTTGTTCATCGCATGGCCCATGTGCAGGTCGCCGTTGGCGTAGGGCGGGCCATCGTGCAGGATGAACCGCTCGCGGCCGACGCGCATCTCGCGCAGCCGCTCGTACACCCCGATGCGCGCCCAGCGCTCCAGGATCGCGGGCTCCTTCGCGGAAAGCCCCGCCTTCATCGGAAAGTCGGTCTTCGGCAGGAAGACGGTATCGCGCCAGTCTTTGGTCTCGGTCATCCCGCGGCGCTTAGGATTTCACGTGCGCTCACGCAATCATGGTCCATCTGCGCGACGAGCGCGTCCACCCCGTCGAATTTCGCTTCCGGCCGGATGTATTCGATCAGCTCCACCTCGACGCACCGGCCGTACAGGTCGCCGGAGAAGTCGAAGAAATACGGCTCCAGCAGCTCCTTCGGCGGATTGAACGTCGGCCGCACCCCCAGGTTCGCCGCGCCCGGCAGCACCGTCCCGTCCTCCAACCGCCCCCGCACCGCATAGATGCCGTAAGCGGGCCGCAGGTACTTGCCCATGTCGATGTTGGCGGTCGGATAGCCGATCGTCCGCCCCAATTTGTCGCCGTGCTGCACCACCCCTTCGATCGCGAACGGCCGCGTCAGCAGCCGCGCCGCGCCGCGCATGTCGCCGCTGCGCAGCAGGTCGCGGATGCGGCTGGAGGACACCGCCTCGCCCTCCAGCGCCACCGGTCCCACCGTCTCCGCCGAGAAACCATGCGCGGCCCCCGCCTCGGCGAGCACCCGCACATCGCCCCCCTTGGCGCGCCCGAAGGTGAAGTCCTCGCCCGTCACCACCCCCGCCACCGCCAGGCACCCGACCAGCCGCTCGGTCACGAACGCCTCCGCGGTCAGCGCCGCCAGCGCGGCGTCGAAGCGAAACACCACCATTGCATCCGCTCCCGCTGCGGCGAACAACCGCTCCCGCTGGTCGAGCGTCGTCAGCCGGAACGGCGGCGTGTCGGGCCGGAAATGCCGCACCGGATGCGGATCGAACGTCGCGACCAGCGCGGGCCGCCCCTCCGCCTTGGCGCGCGCGACCGCCCGCCCGACCACCGCCTGGTGCCCGAGATGGAACCCGTCGAAATTGCCGAGCGCGACGACGCCGCCGGCTAAGAGCGGGGGGATCGCCGAGCCGCCGTCAAGCCGCTGCATGGGTGGTCCTTAGCGGCACGTCCCCGCTCCGTCACCCCGCCCGACAACCGTCACCCGGCGCCCCATTCGTCACCCCAGCGAAGGCTGGGGTCTCCTGCGGTTCCGTCCCCGCGCCATCGCCAAAGACCCCAGCCTTCGCTGGGGTGACGGGCTCGGTCGCTGTCGACGGCATTTACCGCACCAACGTCACGAAACTATATCCCGGCCTATCGCCTTCCCCCGCATGCGCCTCCCGAAACACCTCGCGCCATCCCTCGAACGGCGGTACCACCGCATCCCCCACCGGCGAACAATGCACCTCGGTCAGCTCCACCCGATCCGCCTCGAACAGCGCGAACACCTCCGCCCCGCCGATCACCGCGGCATCCTCCCCCGCAAGCGCCAGCGCCTCGGCCGGAGAATGCGCCACCTCCGCCCCCTCCGCGCGCCACGCCCGATCGCGCGTCAGCACGATATGCCGCCGCCCCGGCAGCGCCGCGGGAAAGCTCTCGAACGTCTTGCGCCCCATGATCATCGGGCGACCCATCGTCAGCGCCTTGAAGCGCTTCAGATCGGCCGGCAGCCGCCACGGCAGCCGCCCGTCGACGCCGATCACGCCATTGTCGGCGCGCGCCAGAACGAACGTGATCATCGCGCAAGCCAGATCACATGCCGCGGCCCCTTGGTTCCCCGCGCTCGCACCGCCGCTTCCTCCACCGCGAACCCCGCGCGCTTCAACCGCGCCACGAACCGCGCATCGGGCGCCGCCGACCACACCGCGAGCACCCCGCCCGCGCGCAACGCCCGCCGCGCCGCCGAGAGGCCCGCCTCATCGTACAACCGGTCGTTGCGCGCGCGCACCAGCCCGTCGGGGCCGTTGTCGACATCGAGCAGGATCGCGTCCCACGGTCCGCCCGCGATCACCTCCGCGACATCGCGCTCGACCACCGTCACCCGCGGATCGTCGAGGCTGTCGCCATGCAGCCCCGCCAGCGGCCCGCGCGCCCAGGCGATCACCGCGGGCCCCAGCTCGGCCACCACCACCTCCACGCGGGCGGGCAGCAACGCCAAGGCCTTGCGCAAGGTGAACCCCATCCCCAACCCGCCGATCAGCACCCGCGCACCCGGCTTCAACCCGGTGCAGGTCAGCGTCGCCAGCGCCTCCTCCGATCCGAACTGCCGGCTGTTCATCAGGTCGCCGCCGATCACCGGATCGTCGAGCAGGATCGTCCAATCGTCGCCGCGCCGGAACAGCCGCAGCTTACCCCCGCCGGGGATCGTCGCGGTATCGACCAAGGTCCGCGGGATCATTTCAGCAGCTTGGGCGCCTCGCGCTCGATCGCCTCCTTCACGCGCGCCGCGAACAGCCCCAGGAACGCGGGCAGATCGACCACCGCATGAACCTTGTCCTCGAACACGGTCAGCTCGCTCGCGATCCGCTGTCCCAGCGCCTCGACGGTGAAGTGCATGACGTCGCCGTTCCAGCGATGATCCACCGTCGCGCCGCCGGGGATCTTCTCCCCGATCCGGCCGATGCCGCCGTCGAGCCGCTGACGAACGCCCTCCTTGCCGAGCTTGTGCGGAATATCGAGGGTGATCGGAGTGCCCATATGTAAGCCTTTCAGGTCGCGAAAATTTGGCCGTCGTCGGCAAACGCCTTGAACTCGAGCGCGTTGCCGGACGGGTCACGGAAGAACATCGTCGACTGCTCCCCCGGCTGCCCTTCGAATCGCGTATGCGGCGCGATCCCGAAGGCCACCCCCGCCGCCGCCACCCGCTCCGCCAGCGCTCGCCAGTCGCCGGGCTCCAGCACCACGCCGAAATGCGGCACCGGGACGTCGTGCCCGTCGACCGGATTGCTGTGATCCGCCGCCCGCCCGTCCGGCGACAGATGCGCGACGATCTGGTGGCCGAACAGGTCGAAGTCGATCCACCGCTCGCTCGACCGTCCCTCCCGGCACCCCAGCACCCCGCCGTAGAAGGCGCGCGCCGCAGCGAGGTCGTGGACCGGAAAGGCGAGGTGAAAGGGCCGGGGCATGGTCAGACCGTAGCCGCAAGCGCAACCTCCGTCACCCCGGCCTTGTGCCGGGGTCCAGGGTTGATCTGGGCCCCGTCCTCAAGCAACGGAGCACAGCCCGCGTACCGCGCTGGACCCCGGAACAAGTCCGGGGTGACGTAGGAAGACCCTTTGCGCGCAATCCTCCGCTATCCCGCCCTCCTCTCTCTCCTCCTCGGCGCGGTCGCCGCCTGCGGCTTCGCCCCGCTCGAACAGGTCGCCGCCGCGCTGCTGGCGATCGCCGGATGGATGCTCCTCGTCCATGCCGCGCCCAGCTTCAAGGCGGCGCTGGTACGCGGCTATGCGTTCGGGGTCGGGCATTTCACCGTCAACAACAACTGGTTCCAGCACGCCTTCGACTTTCAGGACGCGATGCCCCCGGTGTTGGGCTATTTCGCCGCGGTCGCGCTCGCGCTGTACCTAGCGGTCTACCCGATGGCGGCGGCGGGGATCGCCTGGCGGTTTCGCCGCGCGACGCCCGACGCACCTTTCGTCCTGGTCTTCGCCGCCGCCTGGATCGCGACCGAATACCTCCGCGCCGTCATGTTCACCGGCTATGCCTGGAACCCGCTCGGCGTGGTGTGGGTCCCCGTTCAGCCCATAGCGGCGCTCGCCGCCCTCATCGGCACCTATGCGCTGTCTGGGCTGACGATCGCCGCGGCTGGCGCGCTGTTGCCGCTGATCCGCCGGACGCCGGCGCGGCTCGCAGGACTCGCCGCCGTCCTGGTCGCGATTTCGGTCGCACCGATGCTCAGCTACCGGCCCGATTCAAGCCGACCACCCGCCGACACCCCCCGCATCCGAGTCGTCCAGCCCAACATCGGCCAGGAGGACCGCGGCGAGAACGACGGCGAGCGCGTCCTCCAGGCTTTGCTCCGCCGCTCTGGACTGCCCGGCCCCGCCCCCCGCCTCGTCGTCTGGCCCGAAGGCGTCGTCCGCGAATATCTCGAGGACGGGTACCCCTCCTGGGTCTACGACCGCCCGGCCAGCTACACCCGCCGCCGCATCGCCAGCGTGCTGGGGCCCCGCGACCTGCTGCTCACCGGCGGCACCGCGCTGAGCTTCACCGGCGACAAGGACATCGAAGCCGCCGCCAATTCGGTCTTCGCGATCGACGCCCGCGGCGCACTGGTCGGCCGCTACGACAAGGCGCACCTCGTCCCTTACGGCGAATACCTGCCGATGCCGTGGCTGCTGAAACCGCTAGGCCTGTCGCGGCTCGTCCCCGGCAATCTCGACTTCACCCCCGGCCCCGGCCCGCGCAACCTGACGCTCCCCGGCTTCGGCGCGGTCGGCATCCAGGTCTGCTACGAGATCATCTTCTCGGGCGAAGTCGTGCATCGCGGCGACCGCCCCCCCTTCCTCTTCAACCCGTCCAACGACGCCTGGTTCGGCCGCTGGGGCCCGCCGCAGCACCTCGCGCAAGCGCGGATGCGCGCGATCGAGGAAGGGTTGCCGATCATCCGCGCGACCCCCACCGGCATTTCCGCGGTGATCGCCGCGAACGGCCGCCTGGTCGCGACGATCCCGCACGAGACCGCAGGCGCGGTCGAAGTCCCGCTTCCGGACGCTTTGCCCCCCACGCTCTTCTCGCGCGTCGGCAACCTCATGGCCGCGTTCGTCGCCGCGGCGCTGTTCGCGATCGCAATTGCCATCCGCCGTCGCCGCCGCTAGAAGCTCATATAAAGCAATCTTTATATCAGCGACGAGGCTTCCCGCGATGCGCAGCTCCTTTCTCTTCACCTCCGAATCGGTGTCCGAAGGCCCTCCCGCCAAGGTCGCCGACCAGATCAGCGACGCGCTCGTCGACCTGTTCCTGTCCAAGGACCCGGAAGCGCGCGTCGCCTGCGAGACGCTGACCACCACCCAGCTCGTCGTCCTCGCGGGCGAAATCCGCGGCAAGGGCGTGTACGAGGACGGCCAGTGGGCGCCCGGCGTCCAGGACGAGATCGAGGCCGCCGCACGCGCCACGGTGAAGCGGATCGGCTATGAGCAGTCGGGCTTCCACTGGAACGAGTTCAAGTTTCTCAACAACCTCCACGGCCAGTCCGCTGAGATCGCGATGGGCGTCGACGAGTCCGGCAACAAGGACGAGGGCGCGGGCGACCAGGGCATC
>SXHP01000054.1 GCA_005773165.1 Sphingomonadales bacterium
AGCTTGGAAATGCCGACCACCCTCTCGTTCGGCAGGTAAGCAATGTGCGCCTTGCCGATGATCGGCGCCAGGTGGTGCTCGCAGTGCGACTGGAACGGGATGTCCTTCAGCAGCACGATCTCGTCATAGCCGCCCACCTCCTCGAACACTCGCGCAAGGTGCTGCGCCGGATCGTCGCCGTAGCCCGCGCAATATTCCCGCCACGCCTTGGCGACGCGGCGAGGCGTGTCGACCAGGCCCTCGCGGGTCGGATCGTCGCCCGACCAGCGGATCAGCGTCCGGATCGCCTCCGCCACCTCCTCCGGCACCGCGAGCGGCGCGGGAGGCTCGACGAGGTCGCCGTCATCGAGCGCGGCCGGGTCTGAGTCGGTCATGCGTATTCCCTAACGTCAGTTCTAATCTGCAACTGTTTAACTCCGGCAACAACACGGAAAACCGCAGTTAACGGGACACGAAAGCATTTGACGCGGGCCCGCTTTGCACGCAGCTTCCCATACCGGAAGCACGAATATCGACGAAACGGCAAGAGACCGTCGCGATAATGGAGGAGGGGTCAGACCCATGAAGAAGCTTGAGCTGCTCGCCGCGTCCGCGATGGCGCTTGTCACCACGCCGCTCGCCGCGCAGACCGCGGCGACCACCTCGGCGCAGAACACCGCCCCCACGGGCGGACCCGGGCAGGAGGCGACCACCGCGGAGTCGGCCCCGGCGGAGACCTTCGGCGCGGACATCGTGGTCACCGCGCAGCGCCAGTCTCAGCGGCTCCAGGACGTGCCGATCGCGGTCAGTGCGTTCACCGCCGAGAACCTGGAAAAGCAGCAGATCGTCAACCCGCTGGCGCTCCAGCAGACGCTTCCCAACGTTACCTTCACCAAGACCAACTTCACCTCGTCCAGCTTCACCATCCGCGGCATCGGCGACCTGTGCGTCGGCGTCACCTGCGACAGCGCGACCGCGATCCACGTAAACGACATGCCGCTGCTGTCGACGCGCCTGTTCGAAAGCGAGTTCTTCGACCTGGAGCGGGTGGAGGTGCTGCGGGGGCCGCAGGGCACCTTGTTCGGGCGCAACGCGACCTCGGGCGTGGTCAATTTCATCACCGCCAAGCCCGATCTGTCGGGCATCCACGCGGCGGGCGAGTTCGAATACGGCAATTACGATTCGAAGCGCGTCCGCGGCATGCTCAACCTTCCGTTGGGCGAGACGCTCGGCGTCCGCGTCGCGGGCACCTATCTCAACCGCGACGGGCTCACCCGCAACGTGTTCGACAACACCCGCATCGACGGGCGCGACCTCTACTCGGTCCGCGGCACGCTGTCGTGGGAGCCGACTCCGGACACGCGGCTCGACCTGATCGCCTATTACTTTCGCGAGAACGACGACCGCTCGCGCATCCAGAAGCAGCTGTGCAACCGCGACCCGACCGGGGTGCTCGGCTGCGCGCCCGACCGGCTGGAGAATGAGACGGTCAACGCCGACGCCTCGCTCGGCACCGCCTTCGCCAGCCGCGAGTTCCTGACGCTGCGCGCGGGCGCGCTGGCGCCGCTCGGCCTCAATTTCGCATCCTTCGCGCTCGGCAGCATCTACAACAATGACGGCGATGCGTTCAGCGGCTTCGTCAACCCGGCGGGCAACCGCGTCGTCAACATCGACTTCCGCCCGACCTATTTCGCGGAAGAAGAGCAGTACACCGCCAAGCTGTTCCACGATTTCGGCCCGGTGTCGCTCAACGTGACCGGCGGCTATGCGACCAACACCGTGCGCTCGCGTTCGGATTATCAGCTCAACGTCGCCGACGCGCTGACGACCAATGCGGGGCTCAACACGTTCAACGCGGTCGCCACCTCGGGCAACCCGCTCGCCGCGCCGCTGCTCGCGGTGCGCAACGTCCTGATCCCGCAAGGGCCCGCTGGCGGCTTCTGCCAGTCGGGGATCGACCAGAACAACGTCGGCGTCTACGGCGGGGTCAGCGCCGGGTGCTTCCCGCGCAGCGTCGACTTCGACGAATCGAGCCAGAAGGTCACGCAATATTCGGCCGAGGCCCACCTCGACAGCAAGTTCGACGGACCGTTCAACTTCCTGATCGGCGGCATTTATTTCAACAGCAAGACCCGCAACAACAGCTATTACGTCAACAGCTTCGGGCTCGATTACGCCGCGGGCCTGCTCGGCGCGGCGACGACGATCCAGCAGCGGCTGCCCGTCGCCTTCGGCGGCGCGGGCAACGCCGCCTTCCCTTCGGTGTTCATCGCCTCGCCCTTCTTCCGCAGCAACACCGACCGCTTCGAGCTGAAGTCCTATGGAATCTTCGGCGAAACCTATTTCGAGGTGAACGACCGGCTGAAGCTGACGGTCGGCGCGCGCTACAACAACGACGACAAGACGGTGCGCGCGCGCACCACGCTGTTCCAGGACGCGGTCGGCGGCTTCCCGCTGGTGCCGATCGGCGCGACCTCGCTCACCCAGGCGCTCAACTACGCCGCGCTCGACTATGACGCCTTCACGCCCGGCGTGCAGGAGTTCGCGGTCGGCAACGTCAAGTTCCAGCGGCTGACCGGACGCGCGGTGGTCGATTACAAGCTCACCCCCGACAATCTGCTCTACGCGTCCTATTCGCGCGGGTACAAGTCGGGCGGCATCAACCCGCCGCTGTCCCCGACCTTCGCGGTCGAAACGACCTTCGCGCCCGAAAAGGTCGACGCGTTCGAGATCGGGTCCAAGAACACCTTCGGCAACGGCCAGCTCCGCCTCAACGTCACCGGCTTCTACTACAAATATCAGGGGCTTCAGCTCAGCCGCATCGTGTCGCGGACCGCGGTCAACGACAACGTCAACGCCGACATCTACGGCGTCGAGGGCGAAGCGGTGATCAGCCCGATCCGCGCCTTGGTCGTCAACCTCAACGCCAGCTACCTGAAGTCCAAGGTGGCGGGGGACAAGCTCCTCTCCAACCCGCAGGACCCTTCGGGCTACCGCTCGGACGCGGTGATCATCAAGGACGTGACGAGCACCGCCAATTGCGGCCTGGTCAACAATGCGGGCAACGCCGCGCTGGCCAACACCTTTGTCGCGACGGTGAACGGCATCATCGGCAGCGGCGTCGGCAATCCCGCGCTGTTGCGCCCGCCCACGCCCGTCCCCGGCACGACCACGACGGGCGCCTTCTCGATCTGCAGCGCGCTTTCGGGCGCCGCGGCGGGCGGCCTTGCAGCGCTCGGCACCACGCCTGCGGCGCGCACGCAATTGGCGGGGCTGCAACAGGCGACGTTCGGGATCGCGGGCGCGCTGCCCTTCACCGTCTTCGGCACCGGCGTGCCCGTCAACATCCGCGGCAACCAGCTGCCCCAGGCGCCGATGTACAAGTTCGCGGCGGGCATCCAATACTCGATCGACTTCGCCAACGGCATGACGCTCGTGCCGCGCGCGGACCTCAACTACACCGGCAATTTCTTCGGCAGCATCTTCAACCGCCCGATCGACCGCATCCAGGGCTATGAGGTCGTCAACGCGCAGGTGCAGCTCAACGGGCCGGGCGAACGCTGGTACGTCCGCGGCTTCATCAGGAACCTGACCAAGAACGACGCGATCACCGGCCAGGGCGTCGGCGACCAGTCGTCGGGGCTGTTCACCAACATCTTCACGCTGGAGCCCCGGCAATACGGCATCGCAGCGGGCTTCAAGTTCTAGTCGCGGGCGGCCTGCTCTTGCGCAAGCAAGAGCAGGCCACGCCACGTCGGGCAGCAGGAACGGCGCAGCCGTTCATGTCCGACGACGTGGCGTCCCACCGCAACCTACCGCTCCCTGATCCGTTCGGCCCTCCAGCAAGGAGAGACGCCGATGACTGACAATTTGAAGAAAGGCGACAAGGTCACCTGGAGCTCGCACGGCGGCACCGCGCACGGGCACGTGGAGAAGAAGATCACCTCAACCACCACGATCAAGGGCCACAAGGCGAAGGCGACCAAGGACGAGCCGCAGTACATCGTAGAGAGTGACAACGGCGGCAAGGCGGCGCACAAGGCGGACGCGCTCAAGAAGGCGTGAGTCCGGCCCGCAACCGGCAAGAGTAACCAACAGGAAGGACACCCATGGCCACCGCGAAGCAGAACACCGCCGCCAAGAAGACCGCGGAGAAGCAGACCAAGGCTGGCACCGGCATCCACGCCCCCGTCCAGCCTTCCCCCGAGCTCGGCGAGATCGTCGGCACCGACGCGCTCCCCCGCAGCGAGGTGATCAGCAAGGTCTGGGAATATATCAAGAAGAACGACCTTCAGAACCCCGAGAACAAGCGCGAGATCCTGGCCGACGACAAGCTGGCGAAGGTGTTCGGCAAGGACAAGGCGACGATGTTCGAGATGAACAAGTACATCTCGGCCCACCTGAAAGCCGCCTGAACCCGATCCGGGGCGAGCGCGCCGCTCGCCCCGGTTGACCGCGCTCGTCCGCCGCCTTAACCCGCGCAGCGCGCGCGCCCCCGTAGCTCAGCCGGAGAGAGCGACGGTTTCCTACACCGCAGGTCGGAGGTTCGAGTCCTCTCGGGGGCGCCAGCGCACGCCGACGGCGCGATCGTTCCGCCGACGATCAGCAGGATCCGAGCCTCCCAACGCCGTTCCCCATGGCAAGCGGTCGCGAGGTGGAGTCGAAGGGATGATCGAACTTTTCGCGATGGCCGCCGCAACGGCCGCGCTGCCCGCGTCGACTTTCAAGCCCACGGGCAAATGGACCCTGGACTATCAGCCGGCTCTCTGCCTGCTCACCCGTCAATTCACAAAAGAGCCGGCCAAGGCGACGTTCGGCCTCCGCCAGGCGCCTGCAGACAGCCAAAGCGAAGCGATTCTCTTGTTCGACGATGACGCGGACGATCGCGTTCGCCGCGGCATCGTGGCGGTGAAGCTGCCGGGCGCGGGCAAGGCGGTGCTGAGCGGTTCGGCGGTCAGCACCAGAGTCCCCGGCAGCCGTCAACGACTGTTGCGGTTTCTCGTGCCGCACAGCACGATGACGGCGCTCGCGCAGGAGACTTCGGTGACGGTCGAGGAACTGGGCCGGCCCGAAATGACCTTTGACCTGGAAGGGGCCTCGGGGGCGATCCGCGCGCTTCAAACCTGCGAGGCCGAGCACATTAGGGCTTGGGGGGTAGATCCGTCCCTGATGGCCGCGCCCGCGAAGCCGATCGGCGATGTGGTGGCATGGTTCGCGTTCCCGCTCCAGGCGGCCGTGAACCGGCAGGCGGGAGAGACCACGGTCCGTTGGAAGATCGACGTTTCGGGCAGGGTCAGCGACTGCATCGTGCTGCAATCGAGCGGACACGCCGCGCTCGACACTGCGGCATGCGCCCGGATTGCGAAGCTCGGCAGGTACACGCCCGCCGTCGGCAAGGACGGCAAGCCGATGCCCTGGGTCGAAACCCGTCGCATCATCTGGGCGCTGGGCTGATCGCCGACCGACGTCGTCGCGCCCTCGATCATCCCGCCGACAGGCTTGCCAGCCCCAGCGCCGCCCCGACCGCCAGCACCGCAGGCGTGGCGAGCTTGCTCTTCCAGCGGTACAGGACGGCGAGCGCGACCGCGGCGATAAGCGCGCTGGCCGCCAGGCTGGACGTGCGCGCGGCATGGCCTTGCGCCAGGTCGACGATCGTCACGGCGATCACGCCGACGACGCTCGCCGCCACGCCGGTCAGGAACGATTGCAGGCGCTTGCTCTCGATCACCGCCTCCAGCCGTTCGTAGAAGATCAGCGAGAACGCGAAGGCGGGCAGGAACATCCCCGCCGTGATCGCCAGCGCGCCCGTCAGCCCGCCGCTCATCCATCCGACGAACGTCGCGAAGATCACGAGCGGCGCGGGCAGCACGCTCGAAAGCCCGAGCCCGTCGAGAAACGCGGCGTCGGTCGTCCACCCCTTGCCCACCGTATCGTGGCGAATGAACGGGATCGCGGTATAGGCGCCGCCAAAGGTCAGCAGACCGCCTTTCAGCCCGGCCCAGAACAGCGCCCACGCGGTAGGCGCGGCGACCGACCGCGCGGCGCTCCCCATTTCGGACATCGGCTGCGGCGTGCCGACCAGCAGGGTCAGCCCGATCGCCGCCGCGATCACCCCCGCCGCAAGCCCCCGCCGTCCGGCGGACGCAAGAGCGTAGACGATGCCCGCGGACGGCAGCACGATCCAGAAGCTCGCGCCCGCGAAGGTCGCCGCCCCGGCGCCGATCGCGACCGCCCACAGCCACCGATCGTGGAGGATATGCGCGCCGATCCGGTGAACCGCGCGCACCACGACCGCCAGCACCGCGGCCTGCACCCCCAGGAAGATCGCGCCCAACGGACCGCTGCGCATCGGCAGCCGCGTATAGGCCCATGCCAGCGCGAGCATCAGCAAGAGGCCGGGCAGCATGAATCCCAGACCCGCGAGCACGCCGCCCCACCGCCCCTTGGCGCGAATGCCGAGGTGAACGCAGAGCTCGTGCGCTTCGGGCCCCGGAAGCACCTGCATCACCGCCAGCAGCTTGTTGAACCGGTCGCCGGCGATCCACCGCTCCTCTTCGACCAGCTCCCGCCGGATCATCGCGATCTGCGCGACCGGCCCGCCGAACGCCATCGCGCCGAAGCGAAGAAAGCGGACGAACAGCGCAAGGTGCGTCAACGCCGGCGGCCGGCAGCTTTCGGTCTCGACCGCGGATCGCGGCTGTTCGACGTCGGTCATGGCTTGGCTCCCCCCGGGGCTCAGTTCAGCGTCTCCGGCGGCTTGACCGGCAGCGGCAGCGGCGCGACCGCGACGCCCTCGTCGACCAGCGCCTTGGCTTCGGCGAGCGTCGCCTGGCCGTGGATCGGCGCATGCGCCTCCTCGCCCGCATGCATCGCGCGCGCCCGATCGGGAAACGCCTTGCCGACCCATTGCGAGTTCTCGAGCGCCTTGGCCTGCGCGGCGGCGAGTGCGCGCAGCGCCGTCTTGGCGTCGGCCCGCGTATTGCCTTTCGCGGGAATGTTGGGGGCCATCGCCGCCTTGACGACCTCCGCGTCGTCGCAGATCGGACAGCGCACCTGCGCCGCCGCCGCCTGCTCCTCGAACGCCGCGCTCGATGCGAACCACGCCTCGAACACGTGGCCGCCCCCGCATTTCAGGTCGAACACGATCATCGCCCGACCATCGGGATCGCCCGACGATGCTCCAGCACCGGGATCCGGGCGCGCACGTCGGCGGTGCGCGCCGGGTCGATCTCGACAAAGGCGAGCCCCGGCGCCTCGCCCATGTCGAGCGCCACCTCGCCCCACGGGTCGATCACCAGCGAATGGCCATAGGTCGCGCGTCCGTCCGCATGCTCGCCCGTCTGCGCCGCCGCGACGACATAAGCGGCGTTCTCGATCGCGCGGGCGCGGAGCAGCACCGCCCAATGCGCCGCCCCCGTCGGGCGAGTGAAGGCGGCCGGGACCGCCAGCACCTCCGCCCCCGCATCGCTCAACGCGGCGTAGAGCGCGGCGAAACGCAGGTCGTAGCAGATCGACAGCCCCAATCGCCCCAGCGGCGTCGCGACCACGCTTGCGGTCTCGCCGGGCGCATATGCCGCGGACTCGCGCCAGCTTTCGCTGCCGGGCAGCGCGACGTCGAACAGGTGGAGCTTGTCATACCGCGCGGCGATCGCCCCGTCCGCGTCGATCACGAAACCTCTATTGGCGAACCGCCCGTCGTCCCGCCGCACCGCCAGCGAGCCGAGATGGACCCACAGCCCCCGCGCCTTCGCCGCCCCGCGCACCGCGGCGAGGACCGGATCGTCCGCCTCCGCCACGATCGCCGCGGCCGCGCGCGCACGGTCGCGATCGACGAGGTTGGACATCTCCGGGGTGAACAGCATCGCCGCACCCCCGTCGGCGGCGGCATAGACCGCGGACACCAACGTTTCGGAGTTGCCCGCGGGATCGATCCCGCCGGTCATCTGGAGGACGGCGGCCTTCACGGCCTGCGGGCCCTAACCGGCGAGCAGCGGATCGAGCTTGCCCGCGCGGTCGAACGCGGCGAGGTCGTCCGACCCGCCGATATGCCGCCCGTCGATGAAGACCTGCGGCACCGTCGACCGGCCGTTCGCGCGCTGGATCATCTCGGCGCGCTTGGGCCCGCCCATCGTGATGTCATGTTCCTCGGGCTCTACGCCCTTGCTCGCCAGCAGCTTCATCGCGCGGGTGCAATAGGGACACCACGCCTTGGTGTAGATTTCGACCTTCGCCATGACGGGTCAGGTGTGGTCCGCAGCCGCGCTTGTCAATCGTCGCCGTCGAGCACCCGCGCCCAGCACAGCACCGACACCGACCGCGCGCCGCCAAGCAGCAGCGCATCGGCGCAGGCGTCTGCGGTCGCGCCGCTGGTGTGGACGTCGTCGACCAGAGCGACCGCCGCGCCCTTGATCGACTCGCGCGCGTCCTCGGACACCGCGAACGCCCGCGCCACCGCCTTGCGCCGTTCACGCCCGCTCAGCCCCTTCAGCACCGGGGTCCGCCGCGTCCGCGCGAGCGCGTCGATTGCGACCGGCACCCCCGCGATCCGCCCCACGCCGCGCGCGATCAGCGCCGCCTGATTGTACCCGCGCGACCAGATCCGCCAGCGGTGGAGCGGCACCGGCACCAGCCGGTCGGTGTCGGCGGGGAGCAGCCGCGCCATCGACCGCGCCATCGTCTCCGC
The DNA here is from genome assembly GCA_005773165.1 of Sphingomonadales bacterium. Classification (GTDB taxonomy): domain Bacteria; phylum Pseudomonadota; class Alphaproteobacteria; order Sphingomonadales; family Sphingomonadaceae; genus Sphingomonas. The sequence continues at coordinate 8,663 of SXHP01000054.1, forward strand.
CAGCCCCTCGCGCCCGCCGTATTTCAGCCCCAGCGCGATCCGCCGCGCGACCGGGCCATAGGCGACCGCCGCGCGCACCCCGCCATGCCGCGGTGGGCGCTCCAGGCATGGGGCGCAAGTCGCGCCTTCGCCCCGGTCGTATTCGAACGGCGCGCAGCACCGCGCGCACCACGGCGGCCCCATGAAACGCAGGGAGCCCCAGCATGCCGCGCAGAAGCGGTGATCCTCCGCCACCGGCAGCCCGCAGGCGGGGCAGCGCGGCGGCAGCGCGAGGCGAAGGGTCAGGCGCAAGGGCGCGAGCGGGTCCACACCCCCCTTGTCGCGCGAAGCCCCCGCGCCCACAAGCGCGGGCGTGGACATCGACATCTTCGACCGCGCCGCGCGCCGCCTCCGCCGGGATCGGGCCGCCGCCGGTTACGCCGCGCACGATTTCCTGCGCGCGGCGATGCTCGACGGCATTGCCGACCGCCTTGCCACGGTGAAGCGCTCCTTCGGGTCGGTGCTCGATCTCGGCTGCTTCGACGGGGCGTTCGCGCCTCCGCCCGGGGCTGGCGTCGTCCGCTGCGACGCGGGGGCCGCATTCGCCCGCGGCGGGGTGCAGGCCGACGAGGACCGCCTGCCCTTCGCCGCCGGGACGTTCGACCTGGTGGTGAGCGCGGGCGTGCTCGATCAGGTCAACGACCTCCCGGGCGCGCTGGCGCTCGCGCGGCGATCGATGAAGCCCGACGGGCTGTTCCTCGCCGCGTTCGTCGGGGCGGGCTCGCTCCCCAAGCTGCGCGCGGCGTTCCGCGCGGCCGAGCCCGAGCCCCCCGCCGCGCGGCTCCACCCGCAGATCGACGTCCGCTCCGCGGGCGACCTGTTGGTCCGCGTCGGCTTCGCGCTGCCCGTCGCCGACGTCGAGACGCTCGACGTCGGCTATCCCGACCTCTTCCGCCTCCTCGCCGACCTGCGCGGGATGGCGGCGACCAACGTGCTCCGGCAACGCGCGCCGCTGACCCGCGGAACGCTCGCCGCGGCGGCGGACGCGTTCGCCGCGCTCGCCGACGCCGACGGCCGGGTGCGCGAGCGGTTTCAGATCGTCTTCCTGACCGGCTGGGCCCCCGACCCTTCCCAGCCCAAGGCCGCACGCCCGGGCAGCGCCACCGCGTCGCTGGCGAACGCGCTCGGCAAGGCTAACGGATAGGCTCGCGCGGGACGATCACAGGCACCCCGCCCGCCTCGCCCACCCACGCGTCGATCCCATAGACCTCGGCGATCCGCTCTGGCGTCAGCACCGCGGCGGGCGCGCCGTCGGCGACCAGCCTTCCCCGGTCCATCAGCAGCAGCCGGTCGCAGAAGCGCACGGCGAGCGCGAGATCGTGGAGCACCGCGATCACCAGCGTGCCCGCCGCAGCGGCGTCGCGGAGCAGCGCCATCACCCCCAGCGCATGCGCGGGATCGAGCGCGGCCAGCGGCTCGTCGACAAGCAGCGCCCGCGCCTCGGCCGCCAGCGCGCGCGCGAGCAGCGCCCGCGCCCGCTCGCCCCCCGACAGCGTCGTCGCGTCGCGATCCGCCAGGTGCGCCACATCCGCCGCCGCCATCGCGCGCTCGATCGCGGCGAGGTCCGCCGCCCCCATCCGCGCCAGCGGCCCCAGATAGGGCATGCGCCCGAGCCCGACCAGCCGCCGCACCGTCACCGGCCAGTGGATCGCCCCGCCCTGCGGCAGATAGGCGATCGTCTTTGCAAGCGGACCGTCGACCACGATCCGCCCATCGGCCGCGACCAGCCCGAGCATCGCCCGGGCGAGCGTCGACTTGCCCGCGCCGTTGGGCCCAAGCACCCCGATCAGCCCGCGGTCGAGCGTCGCGCTCACCCCGTCGACCGCCAGGTGCCCGCCGAGCCGCACCGACACGCGATCGAGCACGATCACGACCACGCCCCCCGCTCGCGGCGCAGCAGCCACAGGAACACCGGCACGCCGAGCAGCGCGGTGACCACCCCCAGCCGCAGCTCGCTCGTCGTCGGCAGCAGCCGCACCGCGACGTCGGCGAGCGTCAACAGCGCCGCCCCGCCGATCGCCGAAGGCCACAGCACCGCCGAGGGCGACCGGTCGGTCAGGGGCCGGACGAGATGCGGCACGATCAGCCCGACGAAACCGATCGCGCCCGACACCGCAACCGCTCCCCCCACCCCCAACGCGGTCCCGACCAGCAGCCGCATCCGCAGCCGCTTCAGATCGACCCCCATCGACCGCGCCGCATCCTCGCCAAGCGTCAGCGCATCGAGCCCGCGCGCGTCCCAGCCGAGCAGGACCAGCCCCGCCGCGATGCACGGCACCGCCAGCGCGACATGCTGCAGGCTGCGATCCTCCAGCGATCCCATCAGCCAGATGGTGATCTCCATCGCCGCGAACGGATTGGGCGACAGGTTGAGCGCCAGCGCGATCCCCGCTCCCGCCGCGGTCCCCACCGCGATCCCGGCGAGGATCAGCGACAAGGCGCTGGCGTCGCGTCCGGCAAGCATGACGAGCAGCAGCAAGGCGAGCAGCGCGCCGGCCACCGCCAGCAACGGCAGCGCCGCGGGATGCACCGCCGCAATCCCGAAATAGAGCGCCGCCACCGCCCCCAGCGCCGCGCCGTTCGACGCGCCGAGCACCGACGGCTCGGCGAGCGGATTGCGCAGATACCCCTGCAACGCGGCCCCGCTCAGCCCCAGCATCGCGCCGACCGCAAGCCCCAGGATCGCGCGCGGCACGCGGAGCTGAAGAACGATGATCCGCGCCGTCTCATCGCCCCCGCCCGCAAGCACGGCGAGCACGCGCGCCGGCGACAACGGCACCGCCCCGACGCCAAGCGAAAGGATCGCCGCGGCGAACGCCAGCGCGGCGAGCGAACTCAGGAGGATGGGACGGCTCACGCCCGCCAAACTCCCTCCGTCACCCCGGACTTGTTCCGGGGTCCAGCGCTCCGCGAGCGATGCGGGTAGAGGCGCAATGGCGTAGCTGGCGGCACCCTGGACCCCGGAACAAGTCCGGGGTGACGTGGGGAGCAAAGGCGCTGGCAGTGAGCCCCAACACCCGGCAAGAGCCGCCCATGCGCCGCTTCCTCCCCTTCCTCCTCCTGCTCCCCGCCGCCGCTCCCCCGCCCAAGCGCATCGTCTCGCTCCACCTCTGCGCCGACCAATACCTCCTCGCGCTCGCCGATCGCGGCCAGATCGCAGGCCTCACCCGCTTCGCGCGCGATCCCGCGATGTCCCCCGCCGCCGAGCAGGCGAAGCGCTGGCCGGTCACCCGCGCGTCGGCGGAGGAGCTGCTCGCGCTCGATCCCGACCTCGCGATCGTCTCCCCCGGCCGCCGCTTCCTCAAGCCCCCCCGCCGCGTCCTCGAGCTCCCCGACGCGCATTCCTACCCGGAGATCGTCGCGCAGACCCGCCGGGTCGCGCACGCGATCGGCCATCCCGAACGCGGCGAAGCGCTGATCCGCCAGATGGACGCAGCCCTCGCCCGCGTCGCGCGACCGGGCCGCGGACGCGTCGCCGCCGAGTATCAGCGCCGCGGTTTCCTGACCGGCGAGGGCACGTTGATCGACGACCTGATGCGCCGCGTCGGCCTGAACAATCTCGCCCGCCGCCTCGGCCGCAGCCCGCTCGCGCAGGTCCCGATCGAGGCGATCGTCGCCGCGCGCCCAGACTTCCTCCTTGTCGAGGAAGGCGAGACCGTCGTCGATCAGGGCACCGCGATGCGCGCGCATCCGGCGCTTGGCGGTATCCCACGCCTGGCGCTGCCGCGCGCGTCGATGACGTGCGGCGGGCCGGGCTATGTGCTCGCCGCCGCCGGCCTCGCCCGCCAGCTCGCTCAGAACCGCGCCCTCACGCCGCCGTAAGCGCCCCGGCCCGCGGTCGCGTAGCCGAACACCTCCTCGTATCGCTCGTCGAACAGGTTCTCGACCCGCCCGAACAGCGCGAGCTTGGGCGTCAGCTTCAATTCGGCGTTGAGGTTGACCAGCACGAACTCCTGCAACGGCACGCGGCCCTGTTGAAACTGGCGGTCGAACACGACATCGTCCTGCCGCCCGTTGTAGCGCACCGTCAGCGTCCCCGCGAACCGCTCGTCGCGGCTGAGCGCGGTCACATTGACGCTCCCGACATGCCGCGGCCGCCGGACCTCCTGCACACCGTTCTCCCGCGACCGGGTGTAGGTATAAGCGAGATCGACGCGAAGCTGCTCCACCGGCCGCGCGGAGGCGAACGCCTCCACCCCGCGCTGCCGCGACACCGTGGCGCGGTTCGCGCTGCTGGCGACAAAGGCGGGCGCGGGATAGGTGACGAAAATTTCGTCGGTCAGCCTGCTCTGGAAATAGGTCGCGCCCAGCGTCGCCCATCCGAACGCCTGATCGACCCCCGCTTCCCACCCCTTCGACTTCTCCGGTTTCAGGTCCGGGTTGCCGATATAGCGCCCGTCGGAAAAGCCGAAGAGCTCGTAATAGGTCGGGTTTTTGACGCCGGTGCCGTACGCCGCGCGCACCCGCGTGCCCGCCGCCAGCCTGTACCCGCCCTGCGCCCGCCATGTCGTCGTATCGGCGAAGCGCGTATTCCAGTCGCGCCGCACCGACCCGCCCAGCGCCAGCCCGCCCGCGGTCAGCTCATACTGCCCGACCAGCCCGACGTTGTCGGTCCGACGATATCCCTGGAACACGAACGCCGACGGCGTGGTGTTTCGGAACCGCTCCCGCTCCACATCGACAGCCCCGGTGATGCGGTGGGTGGCCGCGCCGGTCTCCGCGCGAAAGCTCGATTCGAACGAGCCCTTGTAGCGCTGCCCGCGGTCGCCGAAGTCGTAGCCGTCCGCCGAATACTGATCGCGCTCGGTAGCCCCGAACTGCCCGGTCAGCGCGTTGGTCCAGCGCCCGTCGGCGAGCGCCAGCTCCGCGCGCACCAGCCCGTAGACCGCCTCGTTGGTGAACCGCGCGCCGGGCGTATCGACGACCAGGCCGAACCGTGGGCTGCTCGGGTCAAACTCGGTGCCGTTGGTGTCCGCCGCCAGGTTGGAATAGCGCGCCACGCCCGTCAGCTTGAACACGTCCGACGGCGCCCAGGTCGCCTTGGCCGATGCGCCGTAATGATCCGATCCGATGGTGCGCGCGCCCCCGCGCGCGGTCGGCACGCCGCCGGTCAGATATGCCGATCCCGAGACGGCGTAATCCACCGTCCCTGAGACGCCCCCCGCCCGCGCGGCTCCTGCGAAGGTCCCGAACGATCCGCCCTCGGCGCGCGCGCTCAGCCCCGGCGCGTCGCGTCCGCTCGCGGTGACGTACTGGATCACGCCCCCGATCGCGTCCGATCCGTAGAGCGCGGACTGCTGCCCACGCAGCACCTCGATCCGCGCGCCGTCGTCGATCGACAGCGTCGAAAAGTCGAATTCGCCCTGAAACGGGTCGGCGACTTCGATGCCGTCGACCAGCACGAGCACATGGTTGCTCTCGCTCCCGCGCACGCGGACCTGGGTGAACCCGCCGACCGTGCCCGCGCGGTTGACCGCCAGACCCGGCACGTCGCGCAGCACGTCGGACACGACCCGCGTTCCCCGCGCCTCGATCGCGGCGGCGTCGATCACCGTCACCGACGCGGGCACCTCCGCGGCCTCCTGCGCCTCTCCGGAGCGCGAGGCGGTGACGACCACGGTGTCGCCCTTCGCTTCGCCCGCCGGAGCGGCGGGTTCCGGCGCGGCATGGGCCGGCGCGGCAAGACAGAGCGCCAGCGCGTTCAACGAAATGGTACGAAACGTCATGTCCAACTTCCCCGTGCGTCGCGACGACGCGAAACGGGGCGGACGCGCACACGCGACCGGCCGGACGGGACATGGAAACGGACGCAAACTCGCCCACCCCCCGCGCGCGGCCCTTGCGGCCCCGGGCCGCTCAGGCGTCGCTCGGACGGACATGAAGCCCGCGTCCTCGGTCACCCCCTGGACCGCGGAACATGAGCGACAGCGCCGGCAGGTCTCCTGGCTCGCGGGTCGACACATGTTGCGCTCGCCTTCCCAGGACCCTCAGGTCCCAGTGGCTGTCCCCGAACAGGGACACGCGCACCACGCTCGCCGCTCACAGTTGCAGGGACAGCCGCGGAGTCGGAGCCTGCCGGCCCCTCACCGCATTCCCTTTCAAGCCCTTGCGGGCACCGGTGCGATCACGGCGGCGCACCCGAAGGTCCGCCGCCGCCGCCGCCTTAGGCCATGCGCGTCGCGTCAGGCAAGATCGTCATTCGCCGAAGTCGTCATAGGGCGCGGAGCCGCTGGCGATGGTCGATCCGCCGTCGCCGCCCTCGGGCTTGTCGCCGTTGTCCGGCTCGCCCTCGCCGGGATTGGGAACGAAGGGGTCGCCGCTCGAGGTCTCGGTCGCGCCCTTGTCGTCGCTGAAGATATCGGAAAAGCTCGGCATCGCAGATACTCCGGATCGCGGGCTCTCATCGGGGGCCGCGCCGCATCAACCCGCCGCCGCCGCGGCCGTTCCCTTATTCGACCCAGTCGAGCCCGATATCGCGGTACACCGACCGGTCCTCGTCCCAGCCCGGCTTGACCTTGACGTGAAGGTACAGGTGCACCGCGCGCCCGGTGATCCCCGCCAGCTCCGCCCGCGCGCGCGCCCCGATCGCCTTGATCCGCTCGCCGCCTTTGCCCAGCACGATCGCGCGCTGGGTCGGCCGCTCGACCAGGATCTGCTGGTGGATCTCGACCGAACCGTCGGGACGGTCGACGTACTTCTCGGTCTCCACCGTGCTCGCGTACGGCAGCTCGGCGTGAAGCTGCAGATAAAGCTGCTCGCGCGTCACTTCCGACGCCAGCGCTCGCTCGGTCGCGTCGGACACCTGATCCTCGGGGTAATGCCACGGACCCTCCGGCATCGCTGCGGACAGCGCGCGCTTCAGTTCGGGCAATCCGTCCCCGGTCTGCGCGCTGACGAACCACGTTTCGGCGAACGTCGCCATCGTGTTGAGCTTTTCGGCATGGACCAGCAGCTTGGCCTTGTCCGCCAGGTCGACCTTGTTGAGGATCAGATGCTTGGGTTCGGGCCGGTCGCTGAGCGCCTCGACGATGCCCGTCACCTTCGGCCCCAGCCCGCCCTTGGCGTCGACCACCAGCGCGAGCACGTCCGCGCCCTCCGCCCCGCCCCAGGCCGCCGCAACCATCGCGCGGTCGAGCCGCCGCTTGGGCTCGAATATCCCGGGCGTGTCGACAAGGAGCACCTGCGTCTCTCCCTCGATCGCGACGCCGAGCAGCCGGGTGCGCGTCGTCTGCGCCTTGGGGCTGACGATCGCGACCTTCTGCCCGACCAGCGCGTTGACCAGGGTCGACTTGCCCGCGTTGGGCGCGCCGACCACCGCCACCAGGCCGCACCGCTCCGTCATGTCCGTTCCACTTCTTCCAGCAGCGCGGCGGCCGCCGCGATCTCCGCTTCCTGCTTGTTGCGCCCCGTTCCGCTCGCCGCCAGCTTGCGCCCCACCTTGACGCTGACGGTGTAGGACGGCGCGTGATCGGGCCCCGAGCGCTCCTCGACCGCATAGACCGGGCTCCCCCGCCCGTGCGCCGCGGTCCATTCGAGCAGCGCCGACTTGGGGTGCCGCGGCAACGCCCCGCGCGCGCGCTCCCCCCAGGCCCGCCGCACGAAGTCGCGCGCCGCCTCGAACCCCGCATCGCGGTACCAGGCCCCGATCAGCGCCTCCATGACGTCGCCGAGCACATTGTCGCTGTCCGACGCGCCGTCGTCGCGCGCCTGCTTGCCGAGGCGGACGTGCGCGCGAACGCCCAGCGATCGCGCGACGTCGGCGCACACCGCCCCCGTCACCAGCGCGTTGAGGCGCTTGGACAATTGCCCCTCCGCCTCGTCGGGAAACAGCTCCCACAGCCATTCCGCCATCGCGAGCCCCAGCACCCGGTCGCCCAGGAACTCAAGCCGCTCGTAATTGGCCGCCGCCTGGCTGCCGTGGGTCAGCGCGCGTTCGAACGGCGCGCGGTCGCCCGGCGCGCGCCCGAACGTCTCCGCCAGCCAGCCGTGAAGGTCGTCGCTCAACCCCCGATCCGATCCCAGCGCGCCGCCGTCACCCAGGTCCACGGCTTCCAAAGCTCCGCCGAACCGTCGGTCGAGAAGAAGGTGACCAGCACCTTGCCCTCCAGATTCTCGAGCGGCACGTAACCCATGCCGTCCGGCGCGGCGAAGCGGCTGTCGCCCGAATCGTCGCGATTGTCGCCCATGACGAACACGTGTCCCGCGGGCACGGTATAGACGTCGGTGTCGTCGCGATCGGGCATCTGCCCCTGATCGAGCACCGCATAGCTCACCCCGCCCGGCAGGGTCTCGCGGAACTGCGGATAGCGGCACACCGGACGGCCCGCGTCCACGTCCAGAAACGCGGCGTCGCACCGTCGCGCATCGAAATTGGGGGTAAGCGGCAGCACATAATCCGCGATGCGCTGCTTGAGGATCGCGCGCCCGTTCAGGATCAACTGCCCCCGCCGCATCTGGATCGTGTCGCCGGGCAGGCCGATCACCCGCTTGACGACATCATGGTCTAGCACCTCCGGCGCGCGGAACACGACCACGTCGCCGCGGTCGGGAACCCGGCTGAACACCTTGCCCGGCACCGCCGGAACCCCGAACGGCATCGCCCAGCGCGAATAACCGTAATTCCACTTGGACACGAACAGGAAGTCGCCGATCAGCAGCCGGGGCAGCATCGATTCCGACGGGATCGAGAACGACGTGATGAAGAAGCTGCGAAAGATCAGCACGAACAACGCGAGCTTGAGCAGGAAGCGGATCGTGTCCCACGGTTCTGACTTGGGGCGTTCGGAAGCGGGGGTCTTGGCGGCCATGGGGCGAGCCTTACCCCGGTCCGCACGTCGTGAGTAGCCTTGAACGCCCCGACCCGGTACGAGGCGCGCTCGCATTGGAGGGACATACGCCATGACGGACTGGTCGACGATCGAAGCCCTGCCCCGGCGCACGCTGCTGGAGCTGTTCGGCGACGATGCCGACCGGTTGGCGAAGCTGAGCCTCGACGTGTCCGGCATCCACTTCGACTGGTCCAAGACGCACCTGACCCCGCAGGCCGTGGACGCCTTCGCCGCGCTCGCCAAGGCGCAGAACCTGGCGGGCAAGCGCGAGGCGCTGTTCGGCGGCGAGGCGGTCAACGTCACCGAAGGCCGCGCGGTCGAGCACACCGCCGAGCGCGGCGAGGGCAACCCCGACAGCGTCGCACGCGCCCGCGCCAGCCACGGCCGGATGCGGACGCTGATCGACGCGATCGAGGCGGAGGCGCTCGGCCCCGTCCGCCACATCCTCCACGTCGGCATCGGCGGCTCGGCGCTCGGCCCCAACCTTCTCGTCGACGCGCTCGGCCGCGAGGAAAAGCGCTACGACGTCGCGATCGTCTCCAACGTCGACGGCACCGCGCTGGAGGACGTGTTCGACCGTTTCGATCCCGCCGCGACGCTGCTGGTGGTCGCGTCCAAGACCTTCACCACGACCGAAACGATGATGAACGCCTCGTCGGTCCTCGCCTGGATGACCGAGCACGGCGTCGACGATCCCTACGGCCGCGTCATCGCGCTCACCGCCGCGCCGGAGAAGGCGGTCGAATGGGGCGTCGACGAAACCCGCATCCTCCCCTTCGCCGAGAGCGTCGGCGGCCGCTACTCGCTCTGGTCGACGATCGGCTTTCCCGCCGCGATCGCATTGGGTTGGGACGCCTTCTCCGAGCTGCTCGAAGGCGCGGCCGAAATGGACCGCCACTTCCGCCTCGCCGCGCTCCACGAGAACGCCCCCGCGCTCGCCGCCTTCGCCGACCTGTACTATACGCAAGCGCGCGGCGCCGAGACCCGCGCCGCCTTCGCCTATGACGAGCGCCTGCGGCTGCTCCCCAGCTACCTCCAGCAGCTCGAGATGGACTCGAACGGCAAGGGCGTCACCGTCGACGGCCGGCCCGTCGGCCGTCCGACGGCCCCGATCACCTGGGGCGGGGTCGGCACCGACGCGCAGCACGCGGTGTTCCAGCTCCTCCATCAGGGCACCCACCTTGTCCCGGTCGAGTTCATCGCGGTCATCGAGCCTTACGACACGCTGGCGGAGGACCACCACCGCGCGCTCCTCCTCAACGCCTTCGCGCAAGGCGCCGCGCTGATGAAGGGCAAGCACGCCGACGACCCGGCGAGGAGCTATGGGGGCGACCGCCCGTCCTCCACCCTCCTCCTCGACACCCTCGACGCGCGCACGCTCGGCGCGCTGATCGCCTTCTACGAACACCGCGTCTTCGTGAACGGCGTCCTGCTCGGCATCAACAGCTTCGACCAGTTCGGCGTCGAGCTCGGCAAGGAAATGGCCAAGGCCGCGGAGCAGGGCGGCGGCGATTTCGATTTGTCAACCGCGGATCTGATCAAGCGGGCGGGTCTGGACTGAGCGAAACAGCACAACTATGTGTATAGCGTAGTGGAGATGTACACATGCGCACCAATATCGTTATCGACGACGAATTGATGGCTGAAGCGATCGCGGCCACTGGCGCAAAGACGATGCGGGAGGCCGTTCATGAATCCCTGCGACGCACCGTTAGGGCCAAGAAGCAGCTGGAGGCGTTCCGTGCATTGAAGGGGCTCGGCTGGGAAGGTGACCTGGACGACATGCGCACGAGCAAGCACGCTCCCGAATGATCTTGGTGGACAGCAGCATTTGGATCGACCAGCTCTGTCACCGTGAGACGCCGCAAACGCTGGCGTTCGAGCGCCTGCTGTTAGCGGAACAGGACATCGTTGTCGGCGACCTCGTTATGATGGAAGTCCTGCAGGGCACGCGAGATGATCGCAGCTTCCATGCCGCCCTTGCTCACCTGTCCGGCTTCCGGAGTATCCAGATCTCCGACGGTGCGATTGCAATCGCCGCCGCCCAGAACTACCGCACCTTGCGCGCGCGAGGCGTCACCATTCGCAAGACGATTGACGTGCTCATCGCCACGCGCTGCCTCATGGACGATATGCCCCTTCTTTATCGAGATCGCGACTTCGACCCGTTCGTGGAGCATTTCGGGCTGAGAGTTGGCTTGGAGTTCGCATCCGGAGTGAACTGATGCCCGATTTCGACTACGACCTCTTCGTCATCGGCGCAGGTTCCGGCGGCACCCGCGCCGCGCGCGTCTCCGCGGCCTATGGCGCGAGGGTCGCGGTGGCGGAGGAATACCGCGTCGGCGGCACCTGCGTCATCCGCGGCTGC
>SXHP01000001.1 GCA_005773165.1 Sphingomonadales bacterium
CTGCTCGGCAACGGCGAGCGCACCGGCAATTGCGACCTCGTGACGGTCGCGCTCAACATGTACACGCAAGGCGTCGACCCGGGGCTCGACCTGTCGGACATCGACGCGGTGGTGAACACCGTTCACTATTGCACCAACATCCCCGTCCACCCGCGCACGCCCTATGCGGGGGACCTCGTCTTCACCGCCTTCTCCGGCAGCCACCAGGACGCGATCCGCAAGGGCTTCGCCGCGCGCGAGCGGCAGAACGACGTCGCGTGGGAAGTGCCCTACCTGCCGATCGACCCCGCCGACCTCGGCCGCTCCTACGAAGCGGTGATCCGCGTCAATTCGCAATCGGGCAAGGGCGGCGTCGCCTGGGTGATCGAGCAGGATCGCGGGCTCAAACTCCCCAAGCGCCTTCAGGCCGACTTCAGCCGCCACGTCCAGCGGATGGCCGATGAGACCAGCCGCGAACTCAACGCCGCCGATATCTGGGCGCGCTTCGAAAGCGTGTACCTGTCCCGCCCCGACGACCGCTTCGCGTTGCGCGACTTCGAGGAAAGCGGCCCCGCGGGCGCGCGCGTCTTCGTCGGCCGGGTCAGCGTCGACGGCGAGGAGCGCTCGATATCGGGCCGCGGCAACGGCCTCATCTCGGGCGTCATCGCCGCGCTCGCCGAGTCGACCGGTCCCGCGCTCGACGTCGTCGATTACAGCGAGCACGCGATCGGCCACGGCGCCGACGCGCAGGCCGCCGCCTATCTCGAGTGCCGCACGCCCGACGGCCGCACCGTATTCGGCGTCGGCATCGACGCCGACGTCGCCACCGCCAGTGTCCGCGCGGTGCTCAGCGCCGCTAATCGCGCATGATCGACATCCGCCGCCTCGGCCCCGCCGACGCGGCGGACATGCGTGCGCTCAATCGCCTGTTCGCGCGCGCGTTCGACGATGCCGACAGCTACGGCGCGCGCCCGCCCGACGACGCCTATTTCGCAGAGGTGCTCGCCAGGCCGCACGTCGTCGCCCTGGCTGCAGTCATCGACGGCGAGATCGTCGGCGGTCTCGTCGCCTACGAGCTCGACAAGCTCGAGCAGCCCCGTCGCGAGCTCTACATCTACGACCTCGCCGTCGACGAGCCTCACCGCCGCCGCGGCGTCGCGACCACGCTGATCGCGCACCTGCGCCGCCATGCGGCCAGCCGGAAGGCGTGGGTCGTCTACGTTCAGGCCGATTACGGCGACGATCCCGCCGTCGCGCTCTACACGAAGCTGGGTGCCCGCGAGGACGTCATGCACTTCGACCTGACGCCGCTCGACGGGTGATCTCGCACCCGACCGCCGCGTCCGGATACACGTCCATCTTCATCGACCGCACCCGCACCTCGCGCACCCGCGCGTCGGACAGGCACAGCGCCGCCACCGCCTCGCACAACGTCTCCTGCAACGCGAACCCGCCGCCCGCCGCGAGCGCATGAACGCCTTCGCGAACGAAATCATAATCGAGCACCTCCTCGATCCGGTCGCCCGACGGCGGCCGATCGTAGGCGACGGTCATCCGCACCGACAGCCGGACCCGTTGCGGCTCCGCCTCATGCGGGTGGATGCCGAGGCGCATCATCACCTCCAGCCCGTCGAGGATGGTGGTGAACTCAGCCACGCCGCTCGGCCCCATTTTCGCGTTCGAACATCACATCGCCGTCTCGGGCGAGAAAGCGCTGGCCGCAATCGACCCAGATGGTCTGCCCGGTCACTCCGCGCGAACCGATGAAGTACGCCACCGCGTCCGCGACGGCCTCCGCGCCGACCGGACGGCGGAGCAGATTCGCGCTCGCCACCGCGGCGAACTCTTGCGGCGTCTGGTCGGCGCTCGGCAGCGTCAGCCCCGGCGCGACCGCATTGACCCGCACCCGCGGCCTCAGCGCCTGCGCCTGCATCACGGTCGCTGCGGCGAGAGCGGCCTTGGCGCAGGTATAGGCGAAGAAATCGGGGTTGAGGTTCGCCAGCTTCTGATCGAGCAGGTTCACCACCGCCCCGTCCGCGACGTCATCCTGCCTGGCCAGCGCGTCCGCGAGCAGCGCGGGCGCGGCGCAGTTGATCGCGTGGAGCCGCGCGAGCAAGGCCGCGTCGCTTGCGGGCGGACGGTCGAACTCGAACGCCGACGCGCTGTTGACCAGCCCGTCGATCGGCCCCGCCGCCGCCCGCGCCCGCGCGAACAGCGCGTCGATCGCGCCCGTGTCCGCCAGGTCGCCCTGCACCGTTCCCGCCGCGCCGACCTCGGCCGCCAGCGCCTCCGCCTCGTCGGCGGACGCGCCGTAACCGATCACCACCCGGTGCCCGTCCGCCGCCAACCGCCGCACGATCGACGCGCCGAGGCGCTTCGCGCCGCCGGTAACCAGAACGGTTCGTCGGCTCAACCTGCCATACCCATCAGCGCCAGCACTTCCTTGCGGCTGCGGTCGTCCTCGCGAAACACCCCCATCATCCGGCTGGTGACCATCCCGACGCCGGGCGTACGCACTCCGCGCGCCGCCATGCACGCATGGGTCGCCTCGATTACCACCGCGACGCCCAGCGGCTTCAGGTTCTCCCAGATGCAGTCCGCCACCTCCGCGGTCAGCCGCTCCTGCACCTGCAGCCGCCTGGCGAAGCCGTGCAGCACCCGCGCCAGCTTGGAGATGCCGACGACATGGTTGCGCGGCAGGTACGCGATATGCGCGCGGCCGATGATCGGCGCCA
>SXHP01000055.1 GCA_005773165.1 Sphingomonadales bacterium
CTCGATCGGCATGCTGTTCGACCCCGGCGTGCTCCTCCGGGCGCCGCTCGCGGTGCTCGCGACCTGCGCGATCATCGTGGTCGGCAAATCGATCGCCGCCTATCTGATCGTCCGCGCCTTCGGCCTGTCGCACCGCACCGGCCTCCTGATCGCGGCGAGCCTCGCGCAGATCGGCGAATTCTCATTCATCCTGATGAACCTGGGGACCGAACTGCAGCTCTTGCCCGATGCGGGCCGCGACTACATCCTGGCGGGCGCGATGCTCTCGATCGTCGCCAATCCCTTCGTCTTCTCGCTCGCGGGGCGCTGGACGAACCGCGAACCCGACGTCGACCCGCCCGCGCCGCTCACCCTGACCGACCATATCCTCGTCATCGGCTACGGCCGCGTCGGCAGGCGAGCCGCGGCGGGCCTGACGCGGGCCGGTGCGCGGTTCGCGGTGATCGACCTCGACGCCGACCGCGTCGCCGCGCTGACCGCCGCGCACACGCCCGCCGTCCCCGGCAACGCCGCCGATCCGCGCATCCTCCGCTCCGCCAATGTGGAGGCCGCGCGGACCGTGCTCGTCGCGGTCCCCGACGAGCTGCAGGCGGGCGAGATCGTCGCCGCGGTCAAGCGCGCCGCGCCGCACGTCCGCGTCCTCGCGCGCACCCATCTGGAGGCGGGGATCGAGCATCTGACCGCCAAGGGCGCCGACCGCGTCATCTTCGGCGAGCGCGAGATCGCCCGGCTGATGGTCGAGGACGCGGCGGGCTCCGCGGCTTGACTCCAGCCCGCCGCAACTCTATTGACATGCGTGTCAGTAAGGAAGCGCCCGCGATGACCGTGCCGACCTACCAGCCGCCCCGCCGCAATCTCCGCCGCGCCGCCTCGGCGCTCCGCAAGCTCCTCGCGAACGGCGACGACACCACGCAGGTGTTCGTGATCATGCGCGCGCTCAACGGCGATCTCGGCCCGAAGCACTTCCGCCGCCTGCTCGCGACCCCCGGCGGCGCGCGCCTCGCCTACCAGCGCGTCGAGCTCGCCGACCGCTTCTCCGATCCCGCCTTCATAGCGAGCTTCGCGCCCGGCACCGTCGGCGCGGCGTATCGCGCGTTCCTCGAGGAGACCGGCTACACCGCCGCGGGGCTCGCCGACATCTCCAACCTCGATGGCGCGCCGCTGATCGAGCACCCTTATGCTTGGTTCGGGCGGCGGACCCGCGACGTCCACGACATCTGGCACGTGCTGACCGGCTACAAGGCCGACGAGACCCTGGGCGAAGCCGCGCTGGTCGCCTTCTCCTACGCCCAGACCGGCGGCCTCGGCTGGGCCTTCATCGCCGCGGGCGCCGCCGCCAAGAGCCTCAAGGTCACGGGCAACGCCCTGTTCGCCCGCGCGGTCTGGGAAGGCTACCGCCACGGCAAACGCGCCGCCTGGCTGATGGGCGAGGACTACGAGGCGCTGATGCACGAGCCCCTCGACGCCGCGCGCAAGCGGCTCGGGATCGCGGAGCCGGTCGCGTACCGGCGCGCCCAAGTCGCGCTCGGCGAGCAGATGGCGTCGTACGCGAGCGCGGGCAAAACGGCCGCCGCCTGACCCTCCGTCACCCGGGGGACTCGTGCCGGCCGCCGCCTGACCCTCCGTCACCCCGGACTTGTTCCGGGGTCCAGGGTTCAACAAGCAACGGTTTCGCCTGCGGAGGACTGGACCCCGGAACAAGTCCGGGGTGACGAAGGATTTTGCAAGCGCCTCCTCTTCGGCAAATCGCTACACACCCCCCTCGATGCTCGCCCGCCTGGTCCTCACCGACGTCCGCAACCACGCGGAACTCACCCTCGCGCCCGGCCTCGGCTTCGTCGTCCTCACCGGCCCCAACGGTGCGGGCAAGACCAACGTGCTGGAGGCCGTGTCGCTGCTCGCCCCGGGTCGGGGCCTCCGCCGCGCAGCCCTGTCCGCAATCGCCCGGATCGGCGGCCCGGGCGGGTTCGGCGTCGCCGCGACGCTCGCCGACGGCACGGCGCTGGCGACCGGCACGCAGGCCGCCGCCCCCGAACGCCGCGTCGTCCGCATCAACGGCGCGGCGCAATCAGCCGCCGCGCTCGCCGAGCGGGTCACGATCCTGTGGCTCACCCCCGCGATGGATCGGCTGTTCGTCGAAGCGCCAAGCGAGCGCCGCCGCTTCCTCGACCGCCTCGTGCTCGCGCTGTTCCCCGGCCACGGCGTCCACGCCGCCCGCTACGAAGCCGCGATGCGCGCCCGCAACCGCTTGCTGGCGGAAGGATCGACCGATGCCGCCTGGCTGTCGGCGCTGGAGACGCGGATGGCCGAGCACGGCGCGGCGATCGACGCCGGACGGCGCGAGACGGTGACGCTGCTGAGCGAAGTCCTCGCCGTACAGGGTTCAGCCGCCTTCCCCCGCGCCGCGATCGCGCTCGCCGGCGACCCGGTCGCCGACCTCGCAACCGCGCTGCGCAAAGGCCGCGCCCGCGACGCCGCCGCAGGCCGCGCCCTCGACGGCCCCCACCGCGCCGACCTCCTCGTCACCCACGTCGACAAGCAACAGTCCGCCGCCCTCGCCTCCACCGGCGAGCAGAAGGCGCTCCTCCTCGCGCTGATCCTCGCCCACGCCGACCTCGTCGCGGACCGCGTCGGCCACCCCCCCGTCCTCCTCCTCGACGAGATCGCCGCGCACCTCGACCCTCATCGCCGCTCGGCGCTGTTCGCCCGGCTGACGGGGCGCGGACAGGTGTGGATGACCGGCACGGAAGAAGCGCTGTTCGCCGATGCAGGCGAAGCGACCCGGATCACCATAGGCTGCCAGGCAGCGTAGCCCGGGCCTGCTCCGTTACGGCTGAGCGAAGGCGAAGCATATGGCGATGCGCTACACCGCCGCCGAGCCCGGTGCCGAAGCCGCTGTCCTACACGACCCGCCTGTGCAAGGCTTCGTCCGATCTGGGCTCTCGCCCGCGGATCCGCTCTTTGACGATCGTGCAGATGCAACCCGTTACGCGTGATCTCGCGCGAACACGGCCGTGCGCGCCCGAGATGGATATGGGCCGGAGACCGCAACGGCCGAACGGGTCTGAACGACGTGCGCGGATGCGACGGTCCAGCGACCCGCATCGGCGAGCGATGCGCTTTCGCCTCTCCTTAGCCTCTCCTTCCGCCGCGGCCCCCTCGCAGACGCCCCATTTCGCTTTCGTTCCGACGCCTCGCTCCCTATATCCTCGGCATGAACGAAGACCTCCCGAACTCCGGCCAGAACTCCGCCGAAAACCCCAACCTCAACGACTATGGTGCCTCCTCGATCAAGGTCCTGAAAGGCCTCGACGCGGTGCGCAA
>SXHP01000056.1 GCA_005773165.1 Sphingomonadales bacterium
CCGAGCGCGGGCGTCGCGGCGGGCGGCGGCGGGGGCGCATGGGATACGGGGGGGGGCGCAGCCGCCGCGGCGGCCTTGCGCGCGACGCGGATGCGGCGGTCGCCGTGCTCGACCTCGATCTCGGTCAAGGCGGTGGCGTCGAGCAATTCGGCGAGCTGGCGGACGAGGTCGACGTCGACCTGCATGCCCTGTTCGGTCTGGTCAGTCATGGGCCCGCCCTGTCAGATGCGCGCGGCGGCTTCAAGCGCGAGCAGGTAAGACATGGCGCCGAAGCCGGAAATCGTGCCGCGCGCCGCCCGGCCGACAAGGCTGACGTGCCGGAAATCCTCGCGCGCGTGCGGGTTGGACAGGTGGACCTCGATGACGGGGGTCTTCACCGCCTTGATCGCGTCGTGAAGCGCGACGGAGGTGTGGGTGAAGCCGCCTGCGTTGAGCAGCGCCGCTTTCGCCTCGCGCGCCTGCGCCTCGTGCAGCCAGTCGATCAGATGACCTTCGTGGTTCGACTGGCGCAGGTCGATCTCCAGCCCGAGCTCGCGCGCCCGGTCGTCGAGCCGGGCGGCGATGTCGTCGAGCGTGTCATGGCCGTACACCTCGGGCTCGCGGACGCCGAGGAGGTTGAGGTTGGGGCCGTTGAGGACGAAGATCGTGGGCATAGCGCGGTCGTAGCGCCGTCAGCCGCGATCGAACAGCCGTGCGTCCCAAGACCGGCGGGCGGCAATGACGATCGAGAACCGCTGCGCATCCTGATGCAGGGGGTTGAGAAGGTAGTTCCAGCTTTCAGGCGCAACCGACGAAGGCACCCGAGCCATGGCGGCGGATTTGCTTCGCAAGAAGGCGGCTCCCCACTCCGCCGTGAGCTCCTTGTCGGATGCGTCCTGATCCAGGGGCCATTCGGTGATCGTGAGGTCATCGGGAGCCGCGATCTCCAGCAACTGATAGGGTGGCGGCAGGCGGGTTCTGTTTATGTGAACCATCGTCTCGAGCAACGCCAAGGCGCTGCTCTCGGCCATGTAGACGATGGGCTCGCCGATACGATGCCAGCGACCCGGGGCCAGCAAGCCGCCGGTGCCGTCGAGATCGGCGTGATCCGATATTCGCCAGAGCCGCATGGCTCAGGCGAGCATGCCATGCTGTATCTGCCGCAGGAGATGGGTGACCAGCTCCCCCCCGACATGGGTGCGCATCAGGGTGATCGGCAATTCGTCCTCGAAGGCGAATTGCGGCGTGCGCAACCACTCCATGGCCTCGGCTCTTCCGCCGAGCACGTGCGTCGCAAGCGTCAGAATGTCAGCGAAGCGGGCCAGTCGGTCGCTTTCCTCCAAGGTGAGCGACGTGTCGTCCGCCAGCCGACGATCCAGCGTCCGGCGCGACGCGACGATTCCGACCAAGTCGCCGATCGTGATGTCCTTGCCGTCGATCAGCGCGCGCAATGCGCTCGCAGGCAAGCCCTCGTTGATCCAGCGTACGCGGTCGAGCGAAGCTCCCCGATTAAAACGATCAAAAGAGAAAGCCGTTGCCATACGGCAGACATATGCGCGTCATCTGGCAAGATGACAAGAGCGCACTTCCGATTTGATCCACTCGGCTCCGCTCCCTAGATCGCACGCGAACGGAGTGAATAGCATGCCCCATAGCGACGGAACCGTCTCCATCACCGTGAACGGCGAGCACAAGCGCGTCGCGGCGGGGATGACCATCGCCGCGCTCGCCGAGTCGCTCGGGCTCGTGCCCGCCAAGCTGGCGGTGGAGCGCAACTTGGAGGTGGTGCCGCGCTCGACGCTCGACAGCGTGTGCGTCGAGGACGGGGACGAACTCGAGATCGTGCATTTTGTCGGCGGCGGCGATCACCTGCGGCCAGTGGACGCGGACACCTGGACGGTCGCCGGGCGGACCTTCCGGTCGCGGCTGATCGTGGGGACGGGCAAGTACAAGGACTTCGCGCAGAACGCCGCCGCGCTGGAGGCGAGCGGCGCGGAGATCGTCACGGTGGCGGTGCGCCGCGTCAACGTCAGCGATCCGAACGCGCCGATGCTGACCGACTTCATCGACCCCAAGCGCGTCACCTATCTGCCCAACACCGCCGGCTGCTTCGACGCCGAGTCGGCGATCCGCACGCTTCGGCTGGCGCGCGAGGCGGGCGGGTGGGACCTGGTCAAGCTGGAGGTGCTGGGCGAGGCGCGGACGCTTTATCCCGACATGGTCGAGACGCTGCGGGCGACGGAGGTGCTCGCCAAGGAAGGCTTCCTGCCGATGGTCTATTGCGTCGACGATCCGATCGCGGCGAAGCGGCTGGAGAATGCGGGCGCGGTCGCGATCATGCCGCTGGGCGCGCCGATCGGGTCGGGGCTGGGCATCCAGAACGCGGTGACGATCCGGCTGATCGTTGAAGGCGCGAGCGTGCCGGTGCTGGTCGACGCGGGCGTCGGCACCGCGTCGGACGCGGCCTTCGCGATGGAGTTGGGCTGTGACGGCGTCCTGATGAACACCGCCATCGCCGAGTCGAAGGACCCGGTGATGATGGCCGCCGAGATGCGCTTGAGCGTCGAGAGCGGGCGGCTGGCGTACCGCGCGGGGCGGATGCAGAAGCGGCGCTATGCGGACCCCTCCAGCCCGCTCGCCGGCTTGATCTGACGGAACCCGAACGGGACCGGCCCGTTTAACCCATGACAGGATCGAGCGGCCCGGCATTCGGGCGCGCATCAGCTATGGAGGCCTTCATGGGCGAGTTCACGGACAAGGTCGCAGCGGCGGCGAACAAGGCGGCCGGCGGCGTCAAGGAAGCGATCGGCGACGCGACGGACAATTCGCGGCTGGAGGCCGAAGGTCAGGCGCAGCAGGACAAGGGCACCGCGCAGAACGTCAAGGGCTCGGTCAAGGGCGCGCTCGGCGACGACATCTAGGCGATCCGGTTCCGCATGAGCGGAGGCATGAGGGCCGTCTCGGGCGACCGGGGCGGCCCTTTTCGCGTCAGCACCGCTTCAGCCGGACCAGCGCGGCGTCGAGCGCCTGGAGGAAGCGCGAGCGGTCAGCCTTGCCGAACGGGGGCGGGCCGCCGAACGACTCGATCCCGGCGCGCAGGTCCGCCATGATCGCGCGGGTCGCGACCGCGCCGCCGATCGAGGCGGTGGTGAACGGCTTGCCGGTGGGGGCGATCACCGTCGCGCCCGCCTTGAGTGCGCGGTCGGCGAGAAGGATGTCGCCGGTGATCACGACGTCGCGTGGGCTTGCGGTCTCGGCGATCCAGTCGTCGGCGGCGTCGAACGCGCCGCTCACCACTTCCCGCGTGACGAGCGGATGGCCGGGGATGCGGATGCGCTGGTTGCTGACGATCACCACGGCGACGTCGTGGCGGAGCGCGACGCGGTAGATCTCG
>SXHP01000057.1 GCA_005773165.1 Sphingomonadales bacterium
CCCGGCTTGATCCAGTCGCCCCGGATGAACCCCGGCATCCCGACCGCCGCGACGACGATGTCGGCCTGGCGGACGTGCGCGAAGGCGTCGCGGGTGCGGCTGTGGACGACGGTCACCGTGCAGCTCTCGGCGACCAGCAGCTGCGCCATCGGCTTCCCGACGATGTTGGAGCGGCCGACGACCACAGCCTCAAGCCCTGCGAGGTGCGGGTGGACGTCGCGGAGCAGCAGGAGGCAGCCGAGCGGGGTGCACGGCACGAACCCCGGCAACCCGGTCGCGAGCCGACCTGCGTTGACGGGATGAAAGCCGTCGACGTCCTTGTCGGGGTCGATCGCCTGGATGATCGCGCCGGCGTCGATATGCGCGGGCAGGGGCAATTGGACGAGGATGCCGTCGACCGCGGCGTCGGCGTTCAGTCGCTCGACCAGCGCGAGCAGCTCGGCTTGCGTGGTTTCGGCGGAGAAGCGGTGCTCGAAGCTCGCCATCCCGGCTTCGCGGGTCGCCTTGCCCTTCGACCGCACGTAGACCGCCGACGCGGGGTCCTCGCCGACCAGCACCACCGCCAGCCCCGGCGGGCGCGCCAGCCTCGCTACGCGCTCGGCGACCTTCGCGCGCAACGCCGCGGCGTGCGCCTTGCCGTCGATGATCCGCGCGGTCACGTCAGATCGCGACGGGCGTCGCGGTCGCCACATAAAGGTAGGGCACGACCCGCGACCGCAGGAAGAACACGACCAGCAGCACGACCAGAGGCGCGAAGTCGAGCCCGCCGAAGTCGGGCAGGATGCGCCTGAGCGGGCGGTATAGCGGCTCGGTGACGGTATCGAGCGCGGTCAGCACCGAGCTGACGAACCCGCTGTGCCGGTTGACGACGTTGAACGCGACGAGCCACGACAGCACCACCTGCGCGACGATCACCCAGTTGAGCACCATCAGGAGGAAGTCGACGAGGGAGATAGCGAGATACATGCGCGTGCTCGTTGTAAGGGACACCGCGGTCTCTAGCCGGTCCGCCCCATTTCGTCACCCCGGACTTGTTCCGAGGTCCAGGGCGCAGCAAGCGATGCGGATGGAGGCGCAAGCGGCCTGGCGTGCCGCCCCGCTGGACCCCGAAACAAGGCTCTCCTGAGCGAAGTCGAAGGGTCCGGGGTCACGGGTGGGTGCGTGGCGACCCTACCGCCGCACCAGCGTCCCCGCCCCGCGCTGGGTGAAGATCTCCAGCAGCATCGCATGGGGCACGCGGCCGTCGAGGATGACCGCGGCGTCCACCCCGGCCTCGACCGCGGCGACGCAGGTCTCCAGCTTGGGGATCATCCCGCCCGAGATCGTGCCGTCGGCGCGCAAGGCGGCGATCCGCGCGGGATCGAGGTCGCTCAGCAGCTCGCCCCGCTTGTCGAGCACCCCCGCCACGTCGGTCAGCAGAAAGAAGCGCGCCGCGCCCAGCCGTCCCGCGATCGCCCCCGCCATCGTGTCGGCGTTGATGTTGTAGGTGCAGCCGTCGGTTCCGAGTCCGATCGGCGCGACCACCGGGATGATGCCGTCGGCGGACAGCGTCTCCAGGATGCGCGGATCGACCGCGACGGGCTCGCCGACATAGCCCAGGTCGACGTGGCGCTCGATCCCCTGCAGCTTGTCGGGCTCAGAGCGGCTCACCTTGGCGGCGGTGACGAGCCCCGCGTCCTTGCCCGACAGCCCCACCGCGCGGCCGCCCGCCTGGCCGATCCAGCCGACGATCTCCTTGTTGATCGACCCCGCCAGGACCATCTCGGCGATGTGCGCGGTCTCCGCGTCGGTCACCCGCAGGCCGTCGACGAAGCGCGATTCGACCCCCAGCCGCTTCAGCATCGCGCCGATCTGTGGCCCCCCGCCATGGACCACGACCGGGTTGATCCCGACCGCCTTGAGCAGGACGACGTCCTCGGCGAAGTCGCGCTGGAGGTCGGGCGAGCCCATCGCATGCCCGCCGTATTTCACGACGAATGTCTTGCCCGCATAGCGCTGCAGATAGGGCAGCGCCTCGGTCAGCGTCTCCGCCTTGGCGAGCAGGGCTGCGTCGGGTCCGTTCTTCATGGCCGCCCCTTACTCACTCCGTCACCCCAACGAAAGCTGGGGTTTTCCGGCTACTGAGAGACCCCGGCCTTCGCTGGGGTGACGGCTTGATTCCGGTCCATCCGCCGCCCGAGCGCCACGAAGGCGTAGATCAGCGGCGGCACCAGCACCGCCGACAGCACCGTCTTGGCGAGCAGCTGCCCGACCAGGAGCTGCCCGATCGGGAACACGCCCCAGAAGGCGATGCTGACGAACAGCAGCGAATCGACCACCTGGCTCAGCACCCCCGCGACGCCCGAGCGCAGCCACAGCAGGCGGCTGCTTTCGCGTCCCTTGAGCCAGGAGAAGATGGTGACGTTGAGCGTTTGCGAGATGCCGTAGGCGACGATCCCGCCGAACCAGATGCGCGGCGTGCCGTCCTCCAGCCAGCGGCCGGGCTTGCCGCCCATCATCAGCTCGAACGCGGCGATCCGGTCGGGGGCCATGCTGGGCGACGTCGGAACCGCGAGCACGATAAGCGTCAGCGCCAGCGAGATGATCAGCGGGACGAAGCCGAGCACCACCAGCCGGTTCGCGACCGTGCGGCCATAGAGTTCGGCGACCGCGCTCGACGCGACGACGAGCAGCAGGAAGGCGAAGATCCCGGCCTCGACCGCGAGCGGCCCCAGCGCCACCTGCTTGTTGCCGAGCACGCCTGCGATGCAGACCATGCCGCCGTAGAAGACCGAAAAGGCGAAGAGCGCGCGGGGGATCGTGGGGGCGGGGGTGTCCATCGCAAGGACGCTAGCGGGAAACGCTGCGACGTCAAACCACTAGCCGCTGCGGCGCTCACGTGTATGGTGCGACGCCGCGCCGCCGGGGCCGCGCGACGTCAACCGGGACACGCATGACCAGATTCCTCATCGGCCTCGCCGGTATCGCCGTCATTCTGCTGATCGCCTTCGCGCTCTCCACCGAGCGGCGCGCGATCCGGCCGCGCGTGGTCGGATCCGCCTTCGCGCTGCAGGCGGGGATCGCGGTGCTGGTGCTGTACACCGACTGGGGCCGCGCGGGCATCGAAGCGATGGCGCGCGGGGTCTCCAACCTGCTCGGCTACGCCAACAAGGGCACCGAGTTCCTGTTCGGCCCCGCCGCGTCGAACCCGCTGGCGAACACCTTCGCGCTGGGCGCGCTGCCGGTGATCATCTTCTTCGCCGCGCTCGTCTCCATCCTCTATTATCTCGGCATCATGCAAAGGGTGGTGCGCTGGGTCGGCGGCGCGATCGGCGCCATCACCGGGATCAGCCGGGTGGAATCGCTCGGGTCGGCCGCCAACATCTTCGTCGGGCAGAGCGAATCCCCGCTCGTCGTCCGGCCCTATCTCGCGGCGCTGACGCCGGCGCAGCTCTTCACGCTGATGGTCGTCGGCATGGCGGGCGTCGCGGGGACGATCCTGGCCGCCTATGCGACGCTGCTCGGCCCCACGGCGCTGCCGTATCTGCTCGCCGCGGCCTTCATGTCGGCGCCCGGCGGCATCCTGATGGCCAAGATCATCATGCCCGACGGCCGGCCCGCGCAGGACGAGTTGCCGCTGAACGGCGCGGACGCGAACGACCAGGCGATCGACGTCGCGGAAACCTTCGAGGACGGCGAACGGCCCGCCAACATCATCATGGCGGCGGCGCAGGGGGCGCAGACCGGGGTCAAGCTGGCGGTCGCGGTCGGCGCGATGGTGCTCGCGTTCGTCGCGCTGGTCGCGCTCGCCAACGGGCTGCTCGGCGGCGTCGGCGGATGGTTCGGGCAGCCCGATCTGAGCTTTCAGGCGATCGTCGGGCTGATCTTCCGCCCCATCATGTTCCTGATTGGCGTGCCGTGGGACGAGGCGGGGATCGCGGGCGGGCTATTCGGCACCAAGATCGTGCTGAACGAATTCGTCGCCTTCATCGAACTCGGCCAGATCACCCCGGAGATGCTCGGCGCGCGCAGCCGGGTGATCGTCACCTTTGCGCTGTGCGGGTTCGCCAACTTCTCCTCCATCGCGATTCAGATGGCGGTGACCGGCAGCCTCGCGCCGAACCAGCGGCCGATGATCGCCAAGCTCGGCATCCGCGCGCTGGTGGCGGGGAGCCTCGCCAACCTGATGAGCGCGGCGCTGGCGGGGTTGTTGATCGGGTAATAATCATCGTCACCCCGGGCTAGACCCGGGGTCCAGTTCCGTCCCGTTCCGCTTAGTCCGACCGTGCGGTGCTGGGCCCCGGCTCAAGGCCGGGGTGACGGGAGGTGAGGCTATTCGTCGGTCCGCATCTTGACCTTGTTGGGCAGGTCCTTGCCCTTGGTCCGACGTGAGGGGAGCTGGACGGGGTTCTTTTTCTTCCATTCCTTGTAGGTCATCGGACCTTCAGGCGTGTCGACGATGGTGTTGTCGAGGCTCCCAGTATCGCTCATCGTGTCGGCTCCGGCTCGGGTCCCGAATAATCGTAGAAGCCGCGGCCGGTCTTGCGGCCGTACCAGCCGGCTTCGACATAATTCATCAGCAGAGGCGCGGGGCGGAACTTGGGGTCGCCGGTGCCCTCGAACAGCACGCGCGTGATCTCCAGGCAGGTGTCCAGCACGATGAAATCGGCCAGCGTCAGCGGCCACATCGGGTGGTTCAGCCCCAGCTGCACCGCCGCGTCGATGTCGCGGATCGTCGCCACCCCCTCGCCGAGCGCGAAGCACGCTTCGTTGAGCATCGGCATCAGCACGCGGTTGACGATGAAGCCCGGCGCGTCGTTGGCGTGAACGACCTCCTTGCCGAGCGCCTGTGCGAACTGTTCGATCCGGGCGACCGTCGCGTCGGAGGTGGCGAGGCCGCGGATCACCTCGATCAGCCCCATCACGGGCACGGGGTTGAAGAAGTGGACGCCGACGAAGCGCTGGGGATCGGGGGAGGCCTGCGCGAGACGGGTGATCGGGATCGATGAGGTGTTGGACGCGAGCACCGCGTCCGCGCCCAGCACTGCGCCCACATCCTTGAAGATCGCGCGCTTGATCTCCTCGCGCTCGGTCGCCGCCTCGATGACGAGCGCGCAGCCGCCCATCGCGGACGGGCCGTCGACCGGTTCGATCCGGGCGAGCAGCGCCTGTGCATCGGACCCGCTCATCTTCTCCTTGGCGACGAGCCGGTCGAGCGCCTTGCCGATCCCCGCGCGGCCGGCCGCGGCGCGTTCGAGCCCGACGTCGGCGAGCAGCACCGGATAGCCGGCGGCGGCCGCGACCTGCGCGATGCCTGCGCCCATCTGCCCCGCCCCGATCACGCCCACCGCCTGCATGCCGCTCTCCATTCGATCCTGCCGCAACGCCCTAACGCGCCGCGCGTTGCGCCGCCATGATCCGTTTGACACCTTGCGCCCTGCTGGCGCTCGCCGCCTGCTCGTCCGAGCCCGAGCGCAACCAGACCGCCGCAATTCCTGCCGCGCCGCCGGCTTTCGCGCCGGCCGAGGTCGCCGCGACGCCAACTCCCGCGCCAGCCCCAGGAGTCAAGCCGCGCCCGGGGGAGCTCAAGACCTTCGGCGACTGGATCGTCGGCTGCGACAACACGCTCCGTTGCGAACTGCGCTCGCTGGGAACGGAGAACGAACCCCCTGGCGACGTCACGCTCTCGGTGGCGCGCGATGCGGGTCCGGCGGGCAAGCTGGAAGTGACGGTCGACGGCTTCGAGGACGCCGAGGTCGCGACCGCGGTCGACGGCAAGCGCGCAGGCACCCCCGCGCAGATCGTCGCGGCGATGGCGAACGGCCGCGTGTTCTCCGCGCTGTCGGCGGGCAAGACGATCGCGACCCTGTCGCTCCGGGGCGCATCGGCGGCGCTGCGCTACGTCGACGCGGCGCAGGGGCGCGCGGGCACGGTCACCGCTTCGGTCGCCAAGGGCCTCAAACCGGCGAGCGCCGTACCCGCCGCGCCTACGCCGCCGACGATCAGCGCGGTGAGGCCCGGCGGCGATGCGGTTCGCCCGACGGCCGCGCAGCTCGCCGACATGCGCCGCACCGCGCAGTGCGACGCCGACGCGTTCGCCTCGGATTCGCTCGGCGACCCGCAGGCGCATGCGCTGGGCGGGGGCGAGACGCTGGTGCTGCTGCCCTGCTCCGCGGGGGCGTACAACCTGCTGTCGGCGGTGTTCGTCCTCGACGGCGGTGCGCCCAGGCCGGTGCGGACCGACGCGCCGGTCGGCTTCGATGAGACGGGCGGAGCTTCGCGTGGTCCCGTGCCGACCGTCGTCAACGGCGATTGGAAAGCGGGCGTGCTGACCAGCTACGCCAAGGCGCGGGGCTTGGGCGATTGCGGCGTCTATCAGGACTTCGTCTGGGACGGCGAGCGGCTGCGCCTGTCGGGCCAGCGCGAGATGGGCGAGTGCCGCGGCAACATCGTGTACATCACGACGTGGCGGGCGAACGTCGTGCGACGCTAAGCCGCGCGCGCGGTGCGCCAGGCCGCGGCGATCTCGTCGAGCATCGTCGCGGCGTCGCGAAAGGGGCGAGGGTCGCGGCCGATGGAGGCCTCGACGATGGTCCGCCGCGCGCCGCCGTAGACGCGCGCCAGCGTGCCCGACAGTTCGGGATTGGTGTCGAAATCGAGCCCCGCCTCCAGCGCGAACAGGATCGCCGTCGCGCGGGTGACGCGATCGCTTTTCTGCGCCGCCTGGCCGCGCTCGGCGGCGAAGGCGGCGGCGCGGAGCGCGGAGACCAGCTCCTCGTAGAGCAGCTGGACCAGCGCGGGGCCGTCCGCCCCGGTGGTGCGGCCCGCGACGTCGATCCGGCGATACGTCGCCGCGGCTTGGCAAGGAAAGGCGCGTGCGTAGCCCATCAATTGTCGCCGTTGGTCCAGATCTTGACCTGCTGGTCGATGAACGCCTGAGTCGATTTGTACGCGCTGACCGCGGCGTTCATCGACGCATATTGCTTGGTCAGCCGGGTCGAGAGCGCGGCCGACTGGTCGGTGACCTTGGCCTGATCGGCGGTGAGCTGCCCCTGCGCCTTGGTGTAGCGCGCCGCCGACGCGCCGAGGCCGTAGGTGGTGTTGGACACCTCGGTCGACAGCGTCCTTAAGATCGCCGACAGCCCGGTCGAGCTGTCCGCCGAATAGCTGAACATCGCCTCAACCGCGTCGGGGTCGCTCGCGAGCTTGGCGGCGAGCGTCGCGCTCGATACCGCCAGCGTGCCGTCGCGGTTGGTGGTGACGCCGATCGCGGAGAGGGTGTTCGGCGCGCCCGTCGCTGCGTCCGCCACGAGCGGCTTCAGCGTCATGCCCTGGAGCGACTTCAGGAGCGACTTGGCGGCTGGGTCGGCGCGCAGCGGGCCGGTGATTGGATTGGTCTGCTCGGTGATGACCGCGAGAACCTGATTATAGGTCTCGACGAAATCGCCGACCGCCTGGGTCAGCCCCTCGGTCGGCCGGGTCGCGCCGAGCGTCACGGGGGTCGCCGACACGCTGGCGAGCTGGAGCTTCACGCCGCTCACCAGATCGCTGACGGTATTGCCCGAGCGCTCGACCGCGATGCCGTCGACGGTGAGCTGCGCGTTCAGCGCCTTGCCGGTCAGATTGGCGGTCGCAGGCGTCATGCCGCCGTTGCCGTCGTCGACCGGGGGCATGACGCGGAACTGCGCCATGACGCCGTCGGGGTCGGTCGTCGCGTCGAGGGTGAAGGCCTGCGCCGTGCCGGTCGCGCCCTTCAACGACAGATATTGCGCGCCGTCCGCGCCGCTGACGACCGCGGCGGTGACTCCGGCGCGCTTGGCGTTGATCGCGGCGGCGATCCCGGACAGGCTGGAGCCCGCGGCCGGGATGTCGACCGTGATCGCGGGCGCGCCGCCCGGCGTGAAGGCGGTCATCGACGCGCCGTCGCCCGCATAGGTCGCGCTGCCGAGCGTCAGGGTGAGCTGCGACGCGGCGGTCGACAATGGGACGCTCGCGGAGGTGACGACCGCGCCGTCCTTGTCGCGCACCGCGGACGACGCGGCGACCTGCGCGGTCGCGAGGCGGTTGACGACGACGCTCGACTGGAGCCCGGACAGCTTCGCGCCGGGGATCGCGCTCGCGGTCAGCACCGCGCTGTTAGACACGAGCGGCTGGGTCTGGAGCGAGCCGCTCTTGACCAAGGATTCGAGCGCCGTCGAGAAGGCGGTGACGGTGCTCTTCAGGGTCGCGACGCCCGAGATCTGCTTGGTGAGCGTCTCGCCCTTCGCGGTGAGTTGGCCGGTCTTGGCGGCGTACTGCGCTTCGACCAGGCTTTTCACGAGGCTGCCGGTGTCGATGCCCGATCCGGTGCCGAGCGAGGTCAGCAGCGACTGGGTGGCGCTGGTCGCCGTCGTGCTGGTGGTGGTTGTCATGGCCGGTCCTCGCGCTCAAGGTTAAGAACGGTTGGGGACGACCGATGTTTAGAGCTGCTTCTGCCCGTTCTCGTCAAAGCGCGCAGTCTCGGGCACGTCGACCGGCGGCAGCGAGCCGCCCGCCGCGGCGTTCAAGTTGAAGACGAAGGCGAGGACGGTGGCGATCGCCATGTAGAGGTCGTCGCGGACCTCCTGTCCCTCGCGGCTGGTGTAATAGACCGCGCGGGCGAGGCTCGGATATTCGAGGACGGGGAGCGCGAACTCCGCCGCCAACTCGCGGATCGCGAGCGCGGTCGCGCCGCGGCCCTTGGCGACGACCACCGGCACCTGATCGCGCCCGCGGTCGTAGCGGAGCGCGACCGCGAAATGGGTGGGGTTGGTGAGGACGACATGCGCCTCGGCGAGCGCCTTGCGCGGGCCGCCTTGCGCCAGCTCGCGCGCGCGGGCGCGCTGGTGGCCCTTGGCCTCCGGATTGCCCTCGCTCTCCTTATGCTCGTCCTTGACCTCCTGCTTGGTCCTGCGGAGCTTGCCGAGCAGACGGATCGACTGGATCGGCACGTCGATCCCTGCGATGACGACCAGCCCCGCGGCCATCGCGATCAGCACGGTGGTAAAGGTGCCGCCGACCACGGCGAGCGCGCGGTGGAGGTCCGAGGTCGCGAGCCCCATCGACTCCGCGGCGACCTTCCCGAGCGCCCAATAGCCGATCGCGCCGAGCAGCACGATCTTGAGCAGCGACTTGCCGAGCTCGATCCAGCCGGTCGGGCCGAAGATGCGCGCGAGGCCCGAGGCCGGGTTGATCCGGTTCATCTTGGGAGCCATCAGCCCGGCGTTGAAGCGCAGCGAGCCCAATCCCGCCTGGCTGAGGATCGCGCCCGCGACGGTGATCGCGAACAGGGTCCCGAGCGGCATCGCCAGCTCTCGCCCCGCTTCGACGAGCGGTCGCCAGGGGGCGAAATCCTCGACGTCGCCGCGGCCGAAGGTGAAGCTGGCGGTCATGATCGCGCGGCACGCGGCGAGGAGCGCGGGGCCGAAGGCGACGATCCAGGCGACGCCCGCCAGCGTCACCAGCGCGGCGCCCAGCTCGCGGCTCTTGAGCGTGTCGCCCTTCTTGAGCGCATCGTCCTTGCGCTTCTGGGTTGGGGCTTCTGTCTTGTCGCCGCCCTCCGACATCAGCCGAGCACCAACGTGTAGGCGGCGTCGAGCGCTTCGCGGATGATGATCAGCATGTAATCGCCCATCGCGGGGAAGGCGATCGCCAGCGCGACCACGCCGACCGCAAGGGATGCGGGGAGGCCGACCGCGAACAGGTTCAAGGCGGGCGCGGCGCGGCTCATCATGCCGACGACGAGGTTGAGGCAGAGGAGGAGAAAGCCGACCGGAAGCGCGAGCAGGAGTCCGGCAAGAAAGGCGTAGCCGCCGAACAGCGCGATGTTCTTCAACCGCGCCGGGTCGAGCCACGCGCCCGGCGGCATCGCGTCATAGCTCTTCACCAGCATGTCGACGAGGACGAGGTGGCCGTCGACCGACAGGAACAGCAGCGTCAGCATGATCGAGAAGAACTGGCCGAGCGCGGGCGACGGGCGGCCGTTCTGCGGATCGACCGAAGATGCGAAGCCGATCCCCATCGCGCCGCCGATGAGTTCGCTGGCGACGAGGGGAGCGGCGAAGGCGATCTGGAGGACGAAGCCGAGCGCGAGGCCGACGAGGATCTCGGCGGCGACCGCGAGAAAGGTGGCGAGGCCGAACACCTGCGCGGGCGGCACGATCTTGTGGGTCGCGAGGACGAGGAACGCGATCGCGCCGGAGATGCCGATACGGACGGGCAACGGGATCGACACCGCGCCGAACACCGGCGCGACGACGAACGCCGCGCCGATGCGGATCATCACGAAGACAAGCGCCCAGATCTGGGGCTCTATCGAGAGGCCGAAGCCTAACATTCTAGCCCTCTCCCGCTTGCGGGAGAGGGAGATTAGGTCGGCCACGCCCATCGTTACTTAACGAGATCAGGAATGCGCTCGAACATGCCGACGGTGAAGTCGCTGAGCAGCCCCAGGATCAGGCTGCCGAAGATCAGGATCGCGAGCGCCACCACCACCAGCTTGGGGACGAAGCTCAATGTCTGCTCGTTGATCGAGGTCGCGGCCTGGACCATGCCGATGAGGAGGCCCGAGACGAGCACGGGGATCAGGATCGGCGCGCTGGCGAGCGCGAGCACCCACATCGTCTGGTTGGCGACGGTGAGGAAATATTCGGCGTCCATGTGCGCTAACTCGCGAAGCTATTGGCGAGGCTGCCCATCGTCAGCGCCCAGCCGTCGACAAGGACGAACAGGAGCAGCTTGAACGGGAGCGAAATGATCTGGGGCGAGAGCATCATCATGCCGAGCGCCATCAGCACGGTCGCGACGACCAGGTCGATGACGATGAAGGGCAGGAAGATCAGGAAGCCGATCTGGAACGCGGTCTTGAGCTCGGAAGTGATGAACGCGGGGAGCAGGACCGCATAGGGGACGTCGCGGGGGGACGCATAGGGACCTGACTTCGCCATCTCGGCGAACATCGTGAGGTCCTTCTTGCGGGTCTGCTTGGTCATGAAGGCGTGGAGCGGCGCGCCCGCGGACTGGATCATCTGCGTGCCCGCGATCTGGCCCGCGGCATAGGGCTGGATCGCCTGCGTGTTCATCTGCTGGATCGTCGGGGCCATGATGAACAGCGATAGGAACAAGGACAGGCCGATCAGCACCTGGTTGGGCGGGGTCTGCTGCAGCCCCATCGCCTGGCGGAGGATGGCGAGGACGATGACGATCCGGGTAAAGCTGGTCATCATCAGGATCAGAGCCGGCAGGAATGTGATGCCGGTCAGCAGCAGCAGCGTCTGGATCGAGAGCGACCACTGGACGCCGCCGCCCGCTACCGGGGTGCTGGTGAGCGC
>SXHP01000058.1 GCA_005773165.1 Sphingomonadales bacterium
CCTTCACGTGTTGCCGGTCGCGCCGCGTGCGATAACGATCTACAGCGGGGCGTGGGGCAAGAGCTACAAGCCGGGCGAACTTGCGTGCGCCGACTCCATCACCGCGGGATTGGTCGGCCCAATCGATGTGCCGCACGACGAGATTGAACCGCTCGCCCAGCGCGCCGACGTCATAGACCGACAGGTTGCGGAACTCGACGCTTCCCGCAAACCCCAGCGCCTCGGCCGCCAGCCGCGCCTGCGCCAGATAGCGCTCGTCCGAGTCGATCCCTAGCACCCGCACCGCGCCGCGCCGCTTCATCTCTACCGAGTAGAACCCTGCGTTGCAGCCGATGTCGAGCACCGTCTTGCCGGAAAGGTCGGCGGGGATCGCATGCGCGAAGCCTGAGAACTTGTCCCGCGGGTAATCGCCCAGGAAGTGGTCAGGAGCGGTGAACATGCCGTCGCCCAGGTCGATATTGTGAAACCAGGGCGCGAGCGCCGCCACCCGCGCTTTCAGATCGTCCGTCATCAGCACTCCGTCTCATTGAGCGTCAAGAGGCGCGCGCCCCACTCGCCCCAGACGACGCGCGTCACCGAAGCGGGCGCAACGTCGAAACGCAGCAAGTGATCCAGCGACAACCCGAGCACGTGCGCTACGCCCGCGCGGATCATGTCGGAATGACTGACCACCGCGACCCGCTTGCCGTCCTCGCGCGTCGCTAATTCTCCGAGCGCGCCGACGATCCGCGCCTGCGCCTCGCCCATCGACTCTCCGCCCGGGATGCGCGCCGTCGCGCGAGCGGCGTTCCAGGCGTTCCAGGCGGGATCGTCGCCGAAGTCGCCGATCGCGCGCCCGGTCCAATCGCCCATGTCGATCTCGATCAACGCGTCCATCGTCTCGACCGCGACCCCGCACGCGGACGCAATCGCCTCCGCGGTCGCGCGCGTGCGGTCGAGCGGGCTGCACACCACCGTGTCGATCCGGTCGCCCGCAAGCCGCGCAGCCAGGCGTTCCGCCTGGCGCCGCCCCGCGTCGCTCAGCGGAACCCCAGGGAGCCTGCCTGACAGCAGTCGGTCGAGATGAACGTGCGCGGCATGCCGGATAAGAAGAAACGTAGCCGTCACGCGGGGAAAATGTCCTTGATTGAGCGTCAGCTTCTACAAACCTGCTCCCGGTTGATCCAGGTAAGGAACAAAGAAGAAGAAGCTTTGTTACGGATGCGGGACGACAAGCCGGATAACAGGGGCATACACGAATGACAGGCTCAAGCAACATAGCTGCGCGCGCATCGATTCGGATCAAGCGCGCCGCATGAGCGAGACGGTCCTGATCACCGGCGGCGCGGGCTTCATCGGCCGCTTCGTCGCCGCCGAACTTCTGTCCCGCGGCAACCGCGTCCGCGTTCTCGACAGCCTGATCCCGCAGGTCCACGGCGACGTCGACGGCTCCAGGATGCTCGACCCGCAAGCGGAGCTGATCCGCGGCGACGTCCGCGACAAGGCCGCGGTCGCGGGCGCGCTGAAGGGCGTCGACAGCGTCATCCACCTCGCAGCCGAAGTCGGCGTCGGCCAGTCGATGTACGAGGTCGAGCGCTACACCTCGACCAACGACGTCGGCACCGCGGTGCTGTTCGAAGCGCTGATCGACCAGCCGGTGCGCCGCGTCGTCACCGCCTCCTCCATGTCGATCTACGGCGAGGGCCTCTACCGCGACGCCGACGGCGAACTGGTGGAGGATGCCGAGCGCCACGGCCTCAAGGATGGCCTCAGCAACTGGGAACCCATCGACAAGCAGGGCCGCCCGCTTAGCCCGATCGCGACGCCCGAATGGAAGCGTCCCGCTCTGTCCTCGATCTACGCGCTCAACAAATACGTGCAGGAGCGCACCACCCACATCATGGCCGCGCCCTACGGGATCGAGGGCGTGTGCCTCCGCCTGTTCAACGTCTACGGCCCCGGCCAGGCGCTCTCCAACCCTTATACCGGCGTCCTCGCGATCTTCGCCTCGCGGCTGCTCAACGGCCAGCAGCCGATGATCTTCGAGGACGGCGAGCAGCGCCGCGATTTCGTGCACGTCTCCGACGTCGCTCGCGCGTTCGCGGATGCGCTGACCGACCCGCGCGCGGTCGGCGGCACGTTCAACATCGGCTCAGGCCACGACCGGTCGGTCAGCGAAGTCGCGACCGAGCTCGCCCGCGCGATGGGCAAGAACGACCTCACTCCCATCATCGTCGGCAAGGCGCGCATCGGCGACATTCGCCACTGCTTCTGCGACACGACGCTCGCGGCCGAGCGGCTGGATTTCCGCGCGCGCCAGGACTTCGGCGAAGGCTTGGCGGCGCTGGCGGAGTGGGTCGGCGAGCAGACCGCCACCGACAAGGTCGAACAGATGCGCGCGGAACTCGACGCGCGGGGTCTGGTGGCGTGAGGGCGAGCAAATCTACTCCTCCCCGGAACGGAGAGGATTCGAACAGGCCCATCCTCATCACCGGCGGCGCAGGCTTCATCGGCTCCAATCTCGCCGACCGCCTCGCCTCAGAAGGCCACCGCGTCCGCATCTACGACGCGCTCAGCCGCGCCGGGACCGAGACCAACCTCGCCTGGCTCCAAGCCAACCACGGCGACCGCATCGACTTTATCCACGCCGATATCCGCGACGAGGCCGCGCTAGACCGTGCCGCCGCGGACGTGCAGGCGGTGTTCCACCTCGCCGCACAGGTCGCGGTCACCACCAGCATGGTTGACCCGCGCGCCGATTTCGCGATCAACATCGCCGCCACGCTGAGCCTGCTTGAAACGCTGCGCACCCGCGGCGACGGTACGCCGCTGATCTTCGCCTCGACCAACCAGGTCTACGGCGACCTTGCCGACCTGGACTTCGCTCTGGAAGGCGACGCCTACGCGCCCACCGACGCGAACATCCGCGCCCACGGCATCGGCGAGACGCGCCCGCTCGACTTCCACACCCCCTACGGATGCTCGAAGGGCGCCGCGGACCAGTACGTCCTCGACTACGCCCGCAGCTTCGGCGTCCCCACCGCCGTCCTCCGGATGAGCTGCATATACGGCCGCCGCCAGATGGGGACGGAGGACCAGGGCTGGGTCGCGCACTTCCTGATCCGCGCTCTGGAAGGCAAGCCCGTCACCCTCTACGGCGACGGTTGTCAGGTCCGCGACATCCTCGACGTTTCGGACGCGGTCGACGCCTATGTGCAGGCGTGGCGGCGGATCGACCAGGTGCAAGGCCGCGCGTTCAACCTCGGCGGCGGACCCGCCAACGCGGTCTCCTTGCGTCAACTCCTCGCCCATATCGGCGACCTCACCGCGCGCGACGTCGACGTGCGCTTCGCCGACTGGCGCGCAGGCGACCAGCGCTATTTCGTCGCCGACACCCGCGCCGCGGAGGCAGCGCTCGGGCTCGCGCGCAAGGTCGACTGGCGCGAAGGCGTGGCGGAGCTCGCCCGCTGGCTGGCGAACGAGCGCCGCCTCAACCTGCCGATCGGCCGGGCCTCGGTGGCGGCGTGAGAGTGTACAGCGGCTTGGGACATGTTCGGCGATTGCCCAGCATCCTCGGTCACCCCGGACTTGTTCCGGGGTCCAGCGCCCGGCAGGCGATGCGACCGAAAGCAAGAGGACAGAGCTTGCGGCACCCTGGACCCCGGAACGAGTCCGGGGTGACGAAGGTGTCCAATCGACCCTGCCGCGAGACTGTGAATGTCGACTGATCACACCCGCATCCTCGTCACCGCCGATGCGGTCGGCGGGGTGTGGCAATACACGCTCGACCTCGCCGCCGCGCTGCAGCCGATCGGCGTGGAAGCGGTCGTCGCGCTACTCGGCCCCGTCCCACGCGACGCGCAGCGAGCCGATGCCGCAGGCCTCACCCTGATCGAAACCGACCTGCCCCTCGACTGGCTCAGCGACGGACCCGAAACCGTCCTCGCGGCGGGCGAGGCGATCGCCCGCCTCGCCGCCGAGCAGCGCGTTGATCTGGTCCACCTCAACATGCCCTCGCTCGCCGCCCGCGCCCGCTTCGACGTGCCGGTCGTCGCAGTCGCGCACGGCTGCGTCGGCACCTGGTGGCAGGCGGCGAAGGGCACGCAGCCCGACGCCGGATACGCGTGGCAGGACGCGCTGGTCCGCGCCGGCCTCCTCGCCGCCGACGCGGTGGTCGCCCCCAGCGCCAGCTACGCCGCAAACGTCGCGCGACACCACGCGCTCCCCGACACTCCGCTCGTCGTTCACAACGGCCGCGCCCCGCTCGCCGCCGCCCCGACGCAGTCAGCGGACCACATCTTCACCGCCGGACGCCTCTGGGACGCGGTCAAGAATACTTCGCTCCTCGACCGCGTCGCAGCGCGCCTCCCCGTGCCGTTCCGCGCCGCAGGCAGCATCGAAGGCCCGCACGGCGAGCGCGTCAACACCGCGCACCTCCGCCTGCTCGGCTCGCTCGACTCGACCGGCATCGCGCACGAACTCGCGCATCGCCCGATCTTCGTCTCCGCCGCCGGCTTCGAACCTTTCGGCCTCGCCGTTCTCGAAGCCGCCGCCGCAGGCTGTCCGCTCGTCCTCTCCGGCATCGACACGTTCCGCGAGCTGTGGACCGGCGCGGCGCTGTTCGTCGAGAGCGAGGACGAGAACGGCTATCTCGCGGCGATCGCACGCGTCCGCAGCGACCCTGCCTTGCGCGCGCACCTGAGCGAAGCTGCGCTGCTCCGCGCGCAACGCTACACTCCCGGAGCGATGGCCGAGCAGATGGCGGCGATCTACACGCGCCTTATGGCCATCCCACGGCAGGCCGCCGCATGAAGATCGTCTACTTCACCCACTCGCTCCTCTCGTGCTGGAACCACGGCAACGCGCATTTTCTCCGCGGCGTCCTCCGCGATTTAATCGCCAAGGGTCACGACGTTCGCGCGGTCGAGCCCGCCGGGAATTGGAGCCTCACCAACCTCCTCGCCGACGCAAGCGAAGCGGGGCTCGCCGCCTTCCACGACAACTACCCCGAGCTCCAACCCGAAACCTATGACCCCGCCGAGCCCGTCGACGCGCTGGTCGAGAACGCCGACCTCGTCATCGTTCACGAATGGAACGACCCCGCGCTCGTCGCCGAGGTCGGTCGCCTTCGCGCGCGGGGCGCACGCTTTCTGCTCCTCTTCCACGACACTCACCACCGAGCGGTCAGCGCCCCGCATGAGATGCAGGCGTTCGACCTCAGCGCCTATGACGGCATCCTCGCCTTCGGCGAAACGCTGTCCGAAGTCTACCGCGGCTGGGGCTGGCGCAACGTCTGGACCTGGCACGAGGCTGCCGACACCCGCCTGTTCCACCCGCCGGAGGTCGAACGGACGCGCGACGGCCTGGTATGGATCGGCAACTGGGGCGACGGCGAGCGCACCGCGGAGATCGAACGCTTCCTCCTCGCCTCGGCGCAAGCGGCCGGGCTCCCGCTCGACATCTACGGCGTCCGCTACCCCGCCGAGGCCAAGGCGATGCTGGCCGCACACGGAGCGCGCTACCACGGCTGGGCGCCCAACGCCCGCGCGCCCGAAATCTTCGCGCATCACCTCGCCACTGTCCACGTCCCCCGCCGCTATTATGCGACGATCCTTCCCGGCATCCCGACCATCCGCGTTTTCGAGGCGCTTGCCTGCGGAATCCCTTTGATTTCTGCGCCTTGGGACGACAGCGAAGGTCTGTTCAGGCCGGATCGGGACTATCTCGTCGCGCCTGACGGCGAAAGTGTAGCGAACAATGCGCGGCAACTTCGCCAACATCCGGACCTCCGCGCTTCGCTTGTCGCCTCGGGCCTCGAGACGATCCGCGCCCGCCACACCTGCGCCCACCGCGCCGACGAGCTGCTCGCAGTGGTCGCCAAGCTCACCTTGAAGGAACCCGCGTGAAGATCGCCTTCTACGGCTCCAGCCTGCTCTCCTCCTATTGGAACGGCGCGGCCACCTCTTACCGCGGCATCCTCCGCGATCTCGCGGGCCGCGGCTACG
>SXHP01000059.1 GCA_005773165.1 Sphingomonadales bacterium
GGTGTGAATCATCGTGCCGTTTGGCGCCGGCGGACCGACCGATGTGTTCACCCGTGCCATCGCCGAGGAAGTAGCCCGTCCGAAAGCGCGCACCGTCCTCGGCCAGCGTCAGCCCGACGCCCTCGCGATCAGGGCTGAAGCTGCCGGGCAGGAATTGGCTCCAGGCGTGCCCCGCATAGACGACGGTCTCGAGCTGGGCGGCCGAGAGAAGGCGGGCCGAGACGACCTGCTCGGGCAGGTGCGGCACGTGGCCGGGAACGGGTGCCGGGATCGAGCCCATCGCCACGGACTCGACCAGCGGCGTCGGGTGATCGCCGGCGCTGCCGAACGCGATCCGGCTCGGTCGATACGCGAGATAGATGCCGGCGGGCTCGCCGACCGGCGCGGGATCGTCGAGGCGTGCATAGTCGACCGGCAGGACCTCGTTGCGCGCGGGCGCGTGAAAGCTGCGCGGCGGCGGTACCGGCCGACTTCGGACGGCACGGAACAGCGACACGCTCGAGCTGCGCTTGGCGCTGACCGGATCAACTGCGGCGGCGATGGGCAGTCGCCCGGGGACGATCAGCGCGTCGATCAGATCTGCCACGCGCTCACGGTCGATCGTTTCCGACGACGAGATCCCCTCCCCACGGTCGATGACGTAGATCCGGACGCAGACGGACGTGCCGTGCTTGCGGAACGCGCGATGCAGGCGGATCGAGGTGCGGACGGCGCAACCCGCGATCGATGTCTCGAACAGCCCGTCCGGCCGGCCCTCGGGCGCGAAGCCCTCGGGCATGATCGCTACCATGCGACCTCCGGGCCGCAGCTGCGCCAGCGCGGCGCGGAGATGCCGGATCGCCGCCACATCGTCCCGGCCGCGTCCAAGCGACCGTGCGAAGGGCGGGTTCATCACGACCAGCGAGGGACGCCCGCCGGGCGGCAGCCACGCGCCGATCGTCGCCGCGTCAACGCCGGTGACGACCGCTTGCGGGAACAGCGCCTCGAGTCGCGCGCGGCGCCGTGGGTCGATCTCGTTCAGCCGCAGTCCGGCGACGGCGGGAAGCAGCGCGGCGAGAAGGCCGTTGCCCGCGCTCGGTTCGAGGACGTGGTCGTCGGGCCGCGGCTGAGCGAGGAGCGCGATGAGTCCGGCGAGGTCCACCGGGGTCGAGAACTGCTGCAGGTCTACCTGCGCCTCGCTGCGCACCGTCTGGGTGGGCAGCCGGTCGAGGAGCGCGGTGAGCGGCGTGAGATCGCCGGGGCAGAGGATCGTGCCGGCACGGAGTTGCAAGTGGCGCACGAGCGCGAACTCGAGGAGCTCGAAGCTGTCGCGCTGGGACCAGGCGCCGCAGGCGTCGTTGCCACCGGTCGCGGCGACCATCGCCTCGTTGAGCATGGCCCTGGTAATCGGCACGCCTGCCTCCAGGGAGGGCGCTAGGCAATCGGCGACGGAATTGGCGTGCCGGATGGCGCTGGTGGCGAGGTCTTGCATGGGCGGCATCTCCGGTGGCGGCCGCCCTTCCGGCGGCGCTACCCCATCGACCCCCCTCCCCTCTTTACCTGGGCCTCGAGCACGGCCGCCCAGTCGTCGAAGGGCGAGGGCGGCGGGTGGCGAATGATGTCGAGGCCCGGCCGCGCATAGGCGATCATCGCTCGGGCTCCGGCCGCTTCGCCCTCGAGATCCCGGTCCTCGGCGATCACGAGCCGGGTCAGCGTCGTTGGTAAGACAAGGCGGTCGAGGCGGCGGCCGCCTAGCGACGACCAGGCCGGCACGCCGTGCAGCTGCGCATAGGCGGCGGCGGTTTCGAAGCCTTCCGCGATCGCGATCACCTCGCCAGCCTCGGCACCCCGCCACGCCGCCGTCTCCGGCGTGCCGAGCATCAGCTTGGGCCCGGGAGCCCATGGACGATCGAGAAAGATGCGCTGGACGGCCACCAGCCGATCGCCGACCCGAACCGCAACCAGCAGCGCCGGCAGGAACCGCGTACGAGGTTTCGGGCCGAGCGGGCAGTTTGGTGCGAAGCGAATGTCACGCAGCGGAAGGACAAGGCCGCGGCGACCGAGATAGTCGGCGGCCGGCGTGCCGACGACCGGTAGCCCTGCATCCCAGAGACGGCGCACCGCACTACCGGCCGGCCTGTGGCTTGTCGGGGGTGGCGCGGCATGGCGGACGGGGTCCAGTCGTCGTAATGCCCTCAGGACATCGGTGCTGTCACAGCCGGCGAAACAGGTCACCAGGATCCCGCGATCTCCCTGGCGCAGCGAAAGGCTTGGCGTTCGGTCGTCGTGACTCGGACAGCAGCACATCGCGTGGTAGCCGTGCCAGCGACCTCCCAGCGCCGCCACGATGCCAAGCAGCTCGGATCCGGGCCTCAGGGCGGTCAACGGCATGGCAGGTCTCCTCTGCCCTGCCGACCCCCCTCCCCTTTGCTGGCGGCTCACTTCTTCCTAAAAACATCCCTCAAAACCACCGCTGCCCCGCAGCGGAAGCAATTCCTGATTCAAGAGATTCTGATTCAGGGCCGCGAGAGCCGCGGAAAACCGCGAGTCACGAGCCCTCATCCTGACGTCGTGGGGGAAGTAGCCTGACAGGACGGGGGCTTCTTCCTGCCGAATCGGGGGCGTTTGCCTGACCGTACGGGGGTATCCTGACCGATTGGGGGCATCCTGACCTCATGGGGGACCCATCAGGCCCGTTATCCTGACCTGACTTGACGGTGGCGACCGAGTCAGGTCAGGATGGAGGTGTGGCCAAGGCACTTGAACCTGAAAGCGGCCTCGTCGTCGATCTCGTCGACGACGAAGCGGAAGATTCGGCGATCGTCGGTCGTGCCATGCGGGTGTCTTCCGCCTTGTCGGCACGCCGTACGGAGCAGTTCGCCAAGCCCGGCCGGCTCGTCGAGGTTCGCTTCGTCAAGGGCCAATCGCTCAGTCTCACCGCCTCCCGCCTCCTCGCGCTGATGATCCTTGCCGCGGGCGGCGAAGCGTGGCGGGACACGCCGCACCGGATGCGCAAGGTCGACATTCGGCGCGGGCACAAGGGCAACGAGCGGATTTCCGACATGCTCGAGGAGCTGCACCGCACGCTATTCGCTGAGGACGACCGAAGCTGGCGTGGCAAGAAGGCGACGCGCAAGTTCTCGCTCATCCAGATGTCGAAGGAAGAGGCCGATGACGAGGATGGCGTCGAGGCAGGCTGGATCGAGTGGCAGTTCACGCCCGACGCGCGGAGGCTAATTCAGGAATCGGAGACCTATGCCGTCCTGAACCGGCAGGCGGTGCTCAAGTTTCGATCGGCCTATGCATTGAAGCTGTATGAGCTCGGGGCGTTGCGTATCCACCGGCGCCAGCCCGTCTGGCGCTGCGACATGCCAGCGTTGCGCGCCGCGCTCGGAATCGCGCCGGAGATCTACAAGGATTTCGCGCAGCTACGGCGCAAGGTGCTCGAGACGGCCAAGGCCGAGATTGACCAGCTCGCGCATTTCCAGGTCGAGTGGAAGGAAGTGCGACAGGGGCGAACCGTTGTCGAGCTCGAGTTCCGCTTCGTCGCCAAAGATCCCCCGGCGCAGATCGACACCGTCGACGAGCTGTCGCGCCATTCGGTCGGGCGACGGCCTCGCCGCGAAGGCAGTGTCGAGACCCTTGCGATCGCGGCTGTTCCGACAGACGAAGACGACAACGACGATCGGGTGCCTCCCGGCACAATCGACGCGGTTGTCGCCAAGGTGGCGAGCGCCATGTCCGCGCAGGCCAGGAAGCCCTTCCCTGCCCCGAGCCCCGCGACCTTCCCAACCGGGACGCTGCGGTGGGCGGGTGGCGAGGAGTTCCTCAAGATCGGGCGCGACTATGCGGGCGGGTGGGATGTGGACCTCGTGGCCGACGCATATCGCTCCCACATGGGCGAGCGGCTGGAGCGGTTGACCGGCGCGAAACTCCTCAAGAGTTGGCAGGGCTTTTGCGAAAGCTATGTCGCGCGAAAGGGTCGTCCGCACTGAATTTGCACCGGTGCAAAACGGCCTGACGGTGCGGCCGAACCTGCCCCCATCGGGTCAGGCGGCCATCACTTAGGGCCTATAGGACCTCCCTTTTGCACAAATCGGGCTACCGTTGACCTAAAAGCGCAAATGCAGCATGACCTCTCCGTGAAGTGGAAGGGGGAAGGGTGGCAGGATCGCTGAGGCTTGCAAGCCACGCCGACCGGGATCGGGTGGCGGCGCTTGCGGAACGCTCGTCGGCAATCCTCGAGAAGCTGCGCGACAGCGCGCAGAGCAAGCGGGCGGACGAACGTCGTGAGCCGCTGTTCACGATCGGCAAGGCGGCCGAGCTGGTGGGCCGTACCTCCGCCGCGATACGTGAGGCCGAGAAGGACGGCCGGCTTCCGGTCGTCGATCGGACCGAAAGCAACCGGCGCGTGGGCTATACGCTCGGCCAGCTGAACGACATGCGAGGCGTGTTCCAGACCCGTCCTTGGCGGCTGCCTGAGGATCCTTGCGCGATCGTGGCGGTGCAGAACTTCAAGGGCGGTGTCGGCAAGTCGACGCTGTCGGTCCACCTCGCGCAGTATCTCGCGATGCGAGGCTACCGCGTCCTGCTCGTCGACTGTGACAGCCAGGCATCGGCGACGACCTTATTCGGGTACGTGCCCGATCTCGACCTCGACGAGTCGCAAACGCTGTATCCGTTCCTCCGCGAGGACGAGCGCACGTCGCTCGATTATGCGATCAGGCGCACTCACTTCGACGGTCTCGACCTGATCCCGTCCAACCTGCGGCTGTTCCAGTCGGAATATGAGCTCGCCGCACGCATGGCGCGGGGGCAAGGAGCGCTCCTGGATCGGCTTCAGCAGGGTATCGCTTCGGTCGCCGACCGCTATGATATCGTCGTCATCGATCCGCCACCCGCACTTGGCGCGATCTCGCTGTCGGTTCTTCGTGCCGCCAACGCGCTGGTGGTCCCGGTGCCGCCCACGGTGATGGACTTCGCGTCGACCGCGGCGTTCCTCGCCATGCTCGACGAAACCATGGAGGTGCTCGCAAACCACGGCATGGAGACCGAGCTCGCCTTTTTGCGCTTCGTCGCTTCCAAGGTCGACGAGAACAAGTCGATGCAGAAGGAGCTGATGCGGCTGATGGGCCAGCTCTACGGTCAGTCGCTGGTGCGCACACCGCTCAAGGACTCCGCCGAGATCGACAATGCGAGCGCGCGGCTGATGACCGTCTACGAGCTTGACGGTCCCACGACGAGCCGCTCCGTGCGCGATCGTTGCCTCGCCTATCTGGATGGCGTCAACGGCGAAATCGAGATCGACATCAGGTCGATGTGGCCAAGCCACGAGGCGCGGTTGCGGCGCGAGGGACTGGCATGAGAAGCGAGTTTTGCACCGGTGCAAAATCGGGATTTGAGGTGGCCGTATGAGCGGAAAGAACAGCAGTTTCGCCGCCGACCTGGCGAACGCTATCGACACCCAGTCGGACCTGCCCGCGCGCCCCGCCAGACTGGCGACGGGTGTGCTCGCGGGTCGCGGC
Source organism: Sphingomonadales bacterium (assembly GCA_005773165.1). Classification (GTDB taxonomy): domain Bacteria; phylum Pseudomonadota; class Alphaproteobacteria; order Sphingomonadales; family Sphingomonadaceae; genus Sphingomonas. The sequence continues at coordinate 5,505 of SXHP01000059.1, forward strand.
AACCGGCTCGCCGACCTCGCGTCCGGCTCGCTCGTCAACCGCGTTGTCGAGCTTGTAGACCCGGCGCGGTGCAGGATGTGGCCCGGTCACAACCGCGATTATGCCTCGCTCTCGGAGGAGCGTTGCCACGATCTGATTGAAAGCCTCAAGGCGCAGGGCAAGCAGGAGATGCCGGCGCTGGTGCGGCGCTTGCCGGGTGACCCGGATCATGAGTTCGAGGTGATCTCCGGGGCGCGGCGGCACTGGTCGGTCAGTTGGCTGCGCAGCCACAACTACGCGGACTTTCGCTTCCTGATCGAGATCCGCGACCTAACCGACGAGGAAGCCTTCCGGCTCTCCGACCTCGAGAACCGCGCGCGCGTGGACATCTCGGATTTCGAGCGCGCGAGGGACTACCTTCGCGCGCTGGACGAGTATTACGGCGGCAAGCAGGGAGCGATGGCCGAGCGGCTGAAGGTGAGCGGGAGCTGGATGAGCCGGTATCTCGATCTGGCGCGCCTGCCGCCCAGCATCCTTGCCGCGTTCGCCTCGCCACATGACCTCGGCATCAAGCATGTGACGATGCTGAAACCTTTGCTCAAGCCCGCCGATCGGCGAGCCCGAGTGGAGAGGGCAGCGACTGAGCTGGCGGCCCGACGCGGGGCAGGGGAGGGCGGGCCCTTCTCGCCACCCGAGGTCATCCGCTACCTCAAGGCGGCAGCCGACGCCCCCAAGAAGTCAGGCTCCCCCAAGAAGTCAGGATCGGGCAGTGTCATCGCGAACGCCAATGGCATGCCGGTTTTGCGCTTGGATCGGCAATCGAAAAAGTCAGTTACCTTGACGCTGCTGCCGCGCGACGGAGCGTCGCGGGCGGACGTGCAGACAGCGTTCAACGAGGTGCTCGACCGCCACTGGCCTGCCGACTGACTTCTCTCAGCTTACGCGGTGCCCTGAGGACAGGCTTTGGGCGGCTGCAAGGCCAAGCATGTCTCGGCGACCGTTTGGAACCACGCCCAGCCACTTCTCAGTCAGCGCCACTGAAACTAAATACGCGCGCGGTTCTGCCGCTGGTTGGCGTCCTTGTAGCAGTGGCAGCTGCGTCCGCGCGAAAGTCGAGGAGCGCGGCTTCGCGAACGACGCTCAAATGCCAACCACGCGTGACGCTGGACACGTAGCCTAGCGTCTCGCTGATGCGCGGCACCGCCCAGCGCGCCCTGACCCGCCCAGGTCCCGCATTGTAGGCGGCGAGCGCGAGATCGACGCGCCCGAACGTCGTCAGCTGTTCGCGCAGATATCGCGCGCCCCCGCGCAGGTTCGACAGCGCATCGAACGGATTGGCGACCGCCAGATAGCGCGCGGTCGCGGGCATCAGCTGCGACAGGCCGACAGCGCCCTTTGGCGACACGGCGGTCATGTCGTAGCGGCTCTCCTGCACGACCAGAGCGTCGAACAGCCCCACGGGCACGCCTGCCTCGCAGGCCGCTAGGGCGACGATCGGGAAGAGACGCGCGCGGCGCGCCTCGGTCGCGAGCGCCAGGTCGCGGCGTGGCCGGTAGGGTAGGGGATTGCAGCCGGCCGGCAGCTCGGGCCAGGTCGCTGCGAACAGGGAATGAGCCGCAGCGGGCCGCATCCAGCTCGGGACCCGGATGAAGGAAGGCGGCGGGGCCATCGGCACCACTGGAAGGCTCTGCTCGGCGAACGAGGTGATCAACGCCGGCTCCAGCGAGGACGGCTCGACACCTGGCGATGCCTCCTCCGCTGCGGGCGCATCGAAGGTGAGGAGCTCGACGCGCTGGGCGGCAGCCTGGTTGAACGGTGCGCCACACGCGAGCAGGGCGCCGCCGCCGTGCGCGATCGCGCGCGCAACCCAAAACCGATTGCTCACGCCGCCCTCCCGGTCTGCGCGAAGGGATCGAACGCCGCGAACTGGTCGGCGAGCCGGGCGACCGCATGATGCGCCAGGGTCTCGCACCGTTCGCGCGTGAGCGCGGCGAGGATGATTCCGCAGTTGAGGTCGCCCGACTGTCTGGACATCATGACGATGTCAGCGAGCACCGTCTGCGCGTAGTAGCACAGGTTGCGGAAGGTGGGGTCGAAGTAGAGCTCGGGCGCACCCATGACATCGACGGCCATTGCGAGTCGGCGCCGGTCGATATTGAGATAGTCGACCAGATCGTCGAGCGTGCGATCGGTCATCGGCCGCTCCCCGCGCCGGACCTTGCCGAGATAGGAGCGATCGAGCGTCAAGGCCCGCGCCACCTCGGCATCTGAGAGTCGCTGGCGGCGCATGCACTCGGCAATCACCGTCCGGCAGCCTGCCAGGCGGTCATGTTTCGCGGTGTTCGGCGGCTCCGGTACGTCCGTGTCAGTCGTCATCGGCGAATCCCCCCGGATTCGCGCCCTATAATGTTTTATAGCGAAGTCGTGTCAAGCGCCGACTTCCGACTCTCCCGCCACAACAAGCACTTGCAGCATCACGGTCACGCATTCGCGAATCGCCAGCGATCGCCCCGCGGCTCTCTCGAGCCGCTCGCGCGACGAATGCCAGCTGTCCGACCAGCGTGAATCGATGCGCAGGCAGAAGTTAAGCGACGCCGGCGCCTTCGCGGCCTCTAGGATGCCGTCGATCTCCGCTGCGGTGAAGTCGCGGACCGCGCACAACCGCGCGGCCCGCGCGCAAGCGGTGTGGACGCTCTCAAAGCGGCTAGTGCGACGCGAATAGGCCGCGATCGCGTTGGCGGCGAGGGTGAACAGCGCCTCGTTGGCCTGGATCCGGTGGATGCTGGTCGTCACGAAGTGCGCGCGCGGAAGATGGATACAAGCGAATCGGGCATGTCACAGCATAACGGAGGAGTCGTCGACCTGCGCGGGTACCGGGCCGGTCAGGCCCGTGCTGGGTCGGCCAAGGCGGCGCTGCGGACTTGCCCAGAGCAGCTGCGGGCGGTCCGACCGCGTCCCGAAACAACCTGACCCGGACGGGGACCGTCGAGCAGCGAAGTGCGACGAAGCGATACGCCGGTACCTCCCAAACCATTGAAACACGACTTGGTTTCCGCCTGCTTAACGCTGCGGCGTCTGTCCGGACGCCGGCAGGAACGGGAGAAAGCGGATGATTACGAAAGCGGAAGAGAGGAGGGGAATCTCGCCGGAGATGCTGCTCCTCGCACTGGCGGTCCTGACGGTTGTCATGATCTTCGGGGCCGGCGCGGCCTTTGCCGGCACCGATGCCACCTTCGACACGGCGCTGACGAAATTCACCGATTTCCTCGAGGGGTCGGGCGGCAAGATCATCACCGTGCTGTCGCTCGCCGGCGGTCTCGTGGCGCTCGCCTCGGGACGGTTCAGCCTCGGCCAGGTCGCCGTCCCCGTCGCGGTCGGCGTCGGCTCGGGCACCGGCATCCCCATCGTCACGTCGACGGTCACCGCGACGATCTGACGGCCAACGTCCGGTCGCTCCCCGGCCGGACGCACCTGGAGGGTGGCACGACCATGGACCGTTACTCGATCCCGCAGCATCTCGACGACCCGGAGCTGATCGGCTTCTGGACGCTCGACGAGTTCGTCGCGATGGCGCTCCCGTTCGTCTGGGGCATCCTCGCGCAACACGTGCTGATCGGGATCGGGCTTTCGCTGCTCGGCTGGTGGGGGTTCCGCAAACTCAAGGCAGGCAAGGCGGCCGCGTGGATCATCCACATGGCCTACTGGCACCTGCCCGCCGGTTTCACCGGGCTCAAGGCCGTGCCGCCCTCGCATCTTCGTCTGATGGTGGGTTGAGATGGATCACTCGCTCTCGCTCGCGACCGCGCAGCGCACGCTCAAGCAGCGCAACGCGCTGGGCCTCGCTTGCCTGGTGCTCGCCGGCGCGGTCGCGCTGCTACTGCTGGTCGGCGCGACCCGCGACCGCGAGGTGATCTTGCAGCCGATCGCGCGCAGCCCGCTCACGATCTCGTCGAGCGGCGTGTCGCGCGATTATCTCGAGATGGTCACCCGCGACACCGCGCTCATGACGCTCAACCGCAGCCCGGAAAACCTCCAATACTGGATGGATTCCGTGCTGGCGATCGCCACGCCCGAGAGCCACGGCGCGCTCAAGCGCGATTTGCTGAAGATCGTCGACGAGCAGCGCGGCTCAAGCGTCGCGCAGTTCTTCACGATCGACGGCATGCGGGTCGACCCCGAGCGCCTGACCTCCGAGGTCAGCGGCACGCTTCACACGATCGTCGGCTCGAAGGAGGTCTCCGCCGAGCCACGCCGCTTCCGCTATCACTGGGCCTATCGCGGGCTGAGCCTGCGCCTGCGCGGCTTCGGCATGGTCCAGTCTAAGGACAAGGAGGACTGACCCATGTCGCCCTATGTTGTCGGCCTAGTCGGGATCGGCGCGGTCTTCGCCTCGCGCCAGCTCTGCATGATGTCGCGGTTCGCGGGTGCCGCCATGATCGGTGCCGGCCTGCTCATCGCCGCGTCACCGGCCTATGCCCGCGACGAGATACTGCTCGCCAAGGACAACAGCGAGGTCAACTGCACGGTGTCGGCCAAGGGTCTGACCCGGATCAGCCTCAAGGACGACCGCTTCGCGACGCTGTCGAAGATGAGCACGGCCTCCGACCTCGACGACTTCGAGGTGGTCAATGAGCCGACCCGCGGAGACATCTACCTCTCGCTGCCCGATGGTTATGCCCGGCCCGACGTCTCGTTCTTCGGCACGACAGCGAAGGGGTATGTTTACAAGTTCGCCTGCCGCGTCGATGGCGCCGGCGCGCACCAGGTTTTCGTCGAGAACCGGGACCTGCTCCGCGACGCCGCGGTGCCCGCCGGCCGGGCGACCGCGGACGCGCCGATCGCGCTCGTCCAGGCGATGTACGCCGGCACCGCGCTCGACGGGTTCGACTTCCGGCAGCTGAGCCTCGACCCGGTCCGCGTCGGCGCGCTCAAGGTGCGGATGGTCTCGGAGTATCGCGGGCCCGACCTCTCGGGCCGCGTGCTCCGGATTGAGAACGTCGGCGGCGCCGACGTCACGCTCGACGAGACCGTGATCGCGCCCTCGAACGCGGTGGCGGTCAGCGTGTCCGCGCCCAAGCTCAAGCCCGGCGAGGTCACCACCGCCTTCATCGTCCTGCCCACGGGAGCCGTGAAATGAGCCTCGCCGACCTCCTGCGTCGCAAGCCCAAGCAGCTCGACGCCGAACCGGAGGAGATGACCGAGCTCGACGCGAACGAGGCGGTGCGCCGTCGGCAGTTGCTCTACCTTTCGGGCGCGGGCGCGGTCGCGCTGGTGCTGGGTTCGCTCTACATCTTCGATGGCGACGACGCTCCTGCGCCCGAGGCCGACGGCGGCAGCGAGATCGCCGTCTCCGCCGACGACCTCGTCAACCGCAACATGTCGCAGCGCGAGTGGATGGCGGCGTCGGAAGGACGGCTCCAGTCGATCGATAACCGTTTGAAGGCCGTCGACGGGCAGACCGCGCAGGTCCAGCAGCTGGAGGCGCAGCTCGCCCAGGTCCGCGCCGAGAACCAGGGCATGGCCTCGGACGGTCAAAGGGTCATGTCGGCCTACCAGTCCGAGAACGACCAACTGCGCGCGGCGCTCTCTGCCGCCAAGTCGTCGCCGGTGACGGCTGGACCGGCAGCGATGTATGGTTCGGGCTCGCCGACCTACGCGCAGGCGGGTGCGGCGCAGGCCCCGGCCGGGCAGGCGGCGGCCGCGGCGGCTCCCGCGCGCCTGAACGCGGTAAAGCTCGTCAGCTTCGAAGGCGGCCCAGCGGGCAACGCGACCAGGATCTCGGGCGGGTCGACCAGCTACACCGACAGCCCGAACTACCTGCCGCCGAACTCGATCGCGCGGGCGCGCGTCATCGTCGGCGTGGATGCGTCGGCGGGCGTCTCCTCGCAGAGCGACCCGTTGCCCGTGGTGCTCCGCATCACCGGACCGGCGCGCTCGGTTTACGCCAAGGGCAAGCTGCTCTCGACGCGGATCGAGGGCTGCCTCGTCAACGGCGCGGCGCGCGGCGATCTCTCCTCGGAGAAGGTCTACATCAAGCTGCAGCGCATGACCTGCCCGCAGGCGAACGGCCGCTTCGCCGTCTCGGACGTCAAAGGCTTCATCGCCTTCGGCGGCAAGACCGGGGTGAGGGGCAGGGTGGTGAGCCGCGAGGGTAGCCTCGCGAGCCAGGCGTTCTTCGCCGGCCTCGTCAGCAGCGCCGGAGGGGCTCTGAGCAGCGCCTTCAACGCGCCTGTCGCCACCATCAGGACGAACGGCGACGGGGGCCGCGACCATACGCCGGACCTCGGGAACGTCGGTCTGCGCGCCCTGGGCGGGGGCGCCGAGCAAAGCGGCAAGTCGGTGGCCGAATATCTGATCGAGCGGGCCGAGCAGTACCAGCCGGTCATCGAGATGCCGACGGGCGTCGATGTCGAGATCGTCTTTCTCGAGGGCGTGTTCATCCAGAACTGAAGGGGCGCGAGATGATCGAAGCATATAACGGATTGAATCTCGCGGCCGCCGCGATCGGCGCGGCGCTGCTGACCGGCTCGGCCGCGCCCGCGCCGGACCAGATGGTGCAGGCGGCGCTCAAGACGCGACTGCCCAAGACCGTGGTCACCAAGGTCGACTGCGCCAAGGTGAAGGGGCTCTGCGAGGTCACCAGCGGCGACAACCTGTTCTACGTCGATGCCCAGGCTCGTTACCTGGTCATCGGGCGCGTGTACGACCTCGAGACGCGCCAAGACCTGACCGCGGCGCGACTGCTCGAAATGAACCCCGACCTGCTCGTCGGCGGCGCGGCGAAGGCCAACGCCGCCGCGGCGGCGGGCGACGCGCCCGGGCCCGGCGGCGCACGGCAGGTGGTACGTGCGACGCCGACCAAGGTCGATCTGTCGAAGCTCAGCCGCGCCGGCGCGATCGAGTGGGGCAGGGGAGGGCCAGCGGTCACCGTCTTCTCGGATTTTCACTGCGGCTACTGCCGCGCGCTTGCGAAAGAGCTCGCCAGGATGGACGTGCGGGTGATCGAGCGGCCGATCTCGGTGTTGGGGAGCCGCGAAGTGGCCAACCAGGTGCTGTGCGCGCGCGACCGTGCGGCCGCCGTCCATGCCGCCTATGCAGGTGCGCCGATCGCGTCGAAACTCTGCGACACGCGCGGCCTCGATGAGAACGAGGCCTTTGCCCGCGCGCATGGCTTTACCGGCACGCCGGTCATCGTCCGCGCCGACGGGGCCGTGATCGAGGGCTTCCGTCCGGCTCCGGCGCTCGAAGCCTGGCTGAAGGGGTCCGCCTCGTGATCCGCGCCGCGCCCATCCTCGGCCTAGCGGCGTTGGTTGGCGGCTGCACGACCTTCGGCACCAATGTGAAGGGTAGCTTCTCCTGCCAGGCTCCCGACGGGCTGTGCGCGCCCTCGTCGGTGATCGACGACCGCGCGCTCGCGATCATCGCGGGCGAGGTGGCCGCCCCGGTGGTTGCGCCCGCCGCGGACCTCGCCATCCTGCGCACGCCCGCGCTCAGCAAGGGCGTCGTGGCGCGCAGCGACCAGAAGGTGCTCCGCATCGTCTTCCCGGCGCATGTCGACGCGCGCGGTCGTTACCACGAGCAGAGCGTGGTCCGGGCGTTGGTCGATCCCGGCACCTGGCTGGCGGCGGCGCCGCCGGCACAGCCCGCGACCGCCGCGGCGGGGGAGGCGACCGAAGTCGCCGCCGCCCCGGCGCCGAGCATTGATGCGGTGCTCGCCGCGCGCGCCCGCGCGAAGCCGGCACCACTGTCACGCGAGGCGCTCGCCGCCGAAGTCGACACGGTGCTTGGCCGGCCCGTGTCGACCAACGCGCCGGCGTCGTTCCCCGCCCGGGTTGAGGACTGAGGCGATGGCGAGCCGGCCCGGCATCATCGCCCGCCTGCTCGGCGATACCGCCGAGCCCGAGCGCGAGCAGGCGGCGCACGGCGTGCCGATGCTCGCGCACTGGCTGCCCTACCGCAGCTACGACCCGGCGACGGGCATCCTCTACAACACCCGCTCGATCGGCTGGGGGCTGGAAGTCGCCCCCTTGCTCGGCGCCGACGAGCGAACGGGCGAGATCCTGACCCAGTTCTTCTCGGACGGCGTCCCCGCGAACGCCCGCGTCCAGATCCTCGCGTTCCAGTCCCCGCGCGTCGGCGACATCATCGGCCGCTACGCGATGCCGCGGTTCCGCGCCGGTGGCGTGTTCCGCAAGATCGCCGAGCATCGCGCCCAGGCCTTGAAGGCGGGCGCGTGGACGTCGCTGTCGAAGGACGGCGCTTTCCATGTCCGCCACCACCGCATCTTCCTCTCGGTCTCGGCGCAAGTGGGCAAGGTCGACGCGGCCGAGCTCGTCGCCTTGCGCGACGGCGTCGTCTCGGCGCTTCAGTCGATCGGGGTGGCGAGCCAGCGCCTGACGCCCGTCGAGCTCATCCAGCTGATCGACGACGTGATCGCGCCCGCCTTCGACGTCTCGGACCACCCGAGTGAATACAGCGCGCTCGACCCGATCGCCGACCAGTGCCTACGCCGCGACGTCCAGACCCAGGTCCAGGCCGACCGCCTGCTCGTATCGGTTGAGCCGCTGCGCGCGGTCACCACGCTCGCCGGCGAGACCGAGGTCGCCGAGATCAAGCCCGATACCTTCGACTACCGCTTCTTCTCGGTCAGAAACTTCCCCGCCCGCTGGGCGCCATGGGACGTCCAAAAAGTCATCGGGGACATGTTCTCCGACAAGCTACGGCCGGGTTGCCCGACGCTCACCTCGCTGTGCCTCGCTTATGGCGACGAGGATTCCGCCTCGAGCCGTGCGGGCTACAAGTTTATGCGAACGACGAGTCTCGCCGACAGCAAGTCGGCGCGGCTGCTCCCCCAGCTCAAGGACCAGAGCCGCGAATGGGAGCATGTCGCGCAGGAACTCAAGCTCGGCCGCAAACTCGTCCAAGCCTATTACGCGGTCGGCATCATCTCGCCCAAGGGCCGAGGCGACGCCAACGAGCGGCTGATCAAGGCAATCTACAAGGCGGCGGGCTGGGACCTGCTCGACGAACGCTACCTCCAGGTGGCGGCGCTGCTCGCCTGCCTGCCGGTGACACTCGCCAACGGCCTCGACAGCGACCTGAAGCGCATGAAGCGCTTCCGCACCATGCTGACGACCACGGCGTCGGCGATCGCGCCGCTCCAGGGCGAGTATCTCGGCGGCGCGACGCCGCATCTGCTGCTGATCGGGCGGCGCGGCCAGCCGTTCTTCTGGAGCCCGTTCCAGAACGCGGCCGGCAACCACAACGTCGCGGTGTTCGGCAAGAGCGGCAGCGGCAAGTCGGTCGCGCTGCAGGAGCTTTGCGCCGCGCTCGCCGGCGTCGGCTCCAAGGTGATCGTCATCGACGACGGCCGCTCGTTCGAGCACATGGCGCGTATCCTAGGCGGCGCGTTCGTCGAATTCCGGCTTCGCGACGGCTTCTCGCTCAACCCGTTCAGCATGATCGACTCGGGCCTGATCGCCGAGGACGAGGACTATCTCGTCGATGCGCTCGCGATGCTGAAGTCGATCGTCGGGCAGATGGCGCGCCACGTCGAGCGGCTGAACGACACCGAGCGCGGGCTGATCGACAGCGCCGTCAACCGCGTGTGGGAGGCCAGGGGCAGGGCCGGGGCGATCGACGACGTGATCGCCGCGTTGCGTGAGGAGGGCAACCCGCAGGCCGACGACCTCGCCGTCGCTATGTACCCCTTCTCGGGCGGCGGCACCTATGGCCGCTTCTTCATCGGCGAGGCCTCGGTGGACATGTCGGCCGGCCTCACCGTCTTCGAACTGTCCGACCTTTCCGCCCGCGAGGAACTGCGGTCGGTCATTCTGACGGCGGTCATGTTCCTTTCGTCGCAGACGATGCGGCGGCTCGATCGCGAGCTGCCCAAGGCCCTGCTCATCGACGAGGCTTGGCAGATGCTTCGCGGCGGCTCGATGGCCGACTTCGTCGAAACCTATTCCCGCACCTGCCGCAAGTATGGCGCGAGCCTCATCACCGCGACTCAGTCGCTCAACGACTATTACAAGTCGGACGGGTCGCGCGCGGCGCTTGAGAACTCGGACTGGTCGATAATCCTCCAGCAGAAGCCGGAGACGATCAGCGACTTCGCCAAGCACGACCGTTTCGACATGGACGCCTACACCGAGGCGCTGCTCCGATCGCTCAAGCGCAGCGGCAGCGAGTATTCCGACGTGCTCATCAAGGGGCCGGAGACGCTGGCGGTGGGCCGTCTCGTGCTCGACCCCTATTCGGCGACGCTTTACTCGTCGAGCCCGCGCGTCTTCGCCGCGATCGAGCGGCTGTTGGGCGAGGGCGTCTCGATCGACGAGGCGATCGAGCGCGTCGCGGCGGGGGAGGGCCTGCAGTGAGCGCCGCCGCCCTTCGCGCCCGGCTTAAGGCGACCGGTCCCGACGCATGCCTCCTCCTGCTCCGCCTTTCCGGCTGGAGCGCGGTGACGCTGCTTGCGACCGCGGGCTGCGCGGTGCTGCTCTTCGCGGCGCTCGGCGGCTTCACCGTCGAAGGCTTCTTCGCCCATCTCGACAATCTCGCTTCCCGCTTCGTCGCCGCCGGCCCCGAGCGGCGCGAGAGCTTCGTCGGCCTCGTCCGGCTGAGCTCCGCGGGACTGCTCGCGGTGATCGTGCTGTGCCGCTGGCGCTCGCTCGCCGCCGTCTTCGTCCTGCCACCGGAGCCTTCGCGATGACCGTGCCGCGTCCCCAGCCCGCCGCCAGCGGCGATCTCTTCGAACCCGCGCCGGTCGCCCGCCGCTCGCACGCCCCGAAGCCTGGCATACCGCCCTGGCTCGTCGCCGCGGCCGCGCTCGGCGTCGCGGCGCTGCTCTGGGCGGCGTGGGTCACCAAGACGGTGCTCGTGGACGGGGCGGCTCGCCCCGCCTTCGCGTCGGTCCGGCTGCAGCCGATCGTCGAGGAATATGTCCAGGCCCAGGCGCGCACGCAAAGCCCGGAAGCGCAGGTCACGCGCGAGACGCAGGCGTTCATGGCGCGGCTCGACGCCGAGCTGAAGCGACGCGGTCGCGACGGCACGACCGTGCTCGTCGCCGAGGCGGTGCTGTCTAAGGACGTGCCCGACATCACCGCCGAGGTCCGCCGCGCGGTCCACGCCTCGTCGCCGCTGCCGGCGCCGGCCGGAGCATCGGGAGTTCCCGGTGCCGCGCGCTGACGCCACCGCGCGACCCGCTCGCTGGCTCGGCGTCGTCGCGCTCGCCGCGATGCTCGCCGGCTACCAGGCGATCGAGACCTGGCGGTCGGGGCACGCCGTGCTCATCAACATGTCCGACTCGCTTCCGAATTGGGCGTTCCTCCTTACCAAGGGCTCGGCTCCGGCATTCGGCGACCACGTCTTCTTCGAGGCGCCGCGCAGCCAGCTTCTCGCCGCGCATTTCGGGCCGCGCCCCGCACCGTTCGGCAAGCGCGTGCTCGGCATGCCCGGGGAGGTCGTCCGTCATCATCACCGCCTCGTGACGGTCGGCGTGCGGGTGGTCGGCTGGACCAAGCCTGTCACCCGCACCGGGATGCCGCTCGCGCGCGGGCCGCAGGGCCGCATCCCGCCCGGCTGCTACTATGTCGGCACCGATCATCCCGACGGCTTCGACAGCCGCTACGCGGCGATCGGCTTCGTCTGCCGCCGACAGATTCTGGGCGTGGGAACCCCGGTCCTGTGACCCCCGCGCGGCACCTCCTGATCGCGCCCGTGTTATTGGCGCTCGTCGGGCTGCCGCTGCTCGTGCCAGCGCGCCAGTCGTGGGCGCGCGATTTCGGGGTGATGGGTCAGACCTGGGATATCGCCGAGCCAGACCTGCTCGCGACGATCTCGGGCCGCCTCGCCGCGATGCAGGCGAACGGCGGCATCGCGCGCATGCAGGCGAGGCTCACGGCGCAGGCCGAGGCGCGGGTCCGCCGTCCCGCCGCGGTCGTCGGGATCGGCCACGCCGAGGAGGCGCGGCGCTGGCTGCACGACCCCTCGATCGTGGTCGAGGCCGACGTGCGCGACCACAAGGGCGCGCTGATCGCCGCGGCGGGCACGCGCGTCAATCCGCTCGCCTTCGTCCGCCTGACGCAGGATCTCGTCTTCGTCGACGGCGACGACGAAGCGCAGGTCCGCTGGGCGCTCGCCCGCTGGCCGGCGGCGACGGCCAAGATCATCCTCGTCGACGGCTCGCCGTTCGACCTGATGAAGGAGCACCAGCGCCGCTTCTTCTTCGATCAGCGTGGAAGCCTCACGCGCAAGTTCGGGATCGGGCACGTCCCCGCGGTCGTGCGCGCCGATGGCGAGGCGCTCGCGGTCGAGGAGATCGTGCTGCCCGGAAAGGCGGCGTCGTGACGCCGCTCTGGCTCGAGCTGCTGATGACGCCGATGGCGGCGCCCGAGACCGCCTGGCGTCGCGCGATGCGGCTCAGCATCGTCACCATCGCCCCGATCGTGGCGGTGGCCGCGAGCCAGATCGACCGGCTGCAGCGCTGGTTCGGCATCGTTGGTATGGCCATGCTCCTCGGCCTCTGCCTGACGCTCGTAGGTCTGTGCCTCGTCTACGCCGTCGTCAAGCACCGCGCCGATGCCGCGCATCTCGAGCGACTGACAGGGAAAGAACGATGAGGCTGCTCGTCATCCTCGCGGCTGCGCTGGCGGCGCTGCTGGCGGTCCCCGCCGCGGCGCAGGCACCCTCGCGCTGCACGGGCAAGTTCGTCAATCCGGTGACCGACATCTGCTGGTCGTGCCTGTTCCCGCTGTCGGTCGGCGGCCTCAAGATCTGGCCGTCGGACCGGCCGGACACGCCGAATCCGGCTTCGCCGATCTGCGCGTGCGGGTCGCCGATCCCGCGCATCGGCATCGCGGTCGGCTTCTGGGAGCCGGCGCGGCTGGTCGACGTCACCGCCAAGCCCTGGTGCTTTCCAAACCTGGGCGGGCTCAAGCTCGATCCCGGGTTCGACATCGGCATGGGGCAGGCGACCGGTCCGCTGATGAACGGCGGCCGCACCGCCGGGACCGCCAACTGGCACGTCCATTGGTACGTCTATCCGCTGCTGCACTGGCTCGAGATCCTGACCGACTTCGCCTGTTTCGAGCAGACGACCTTCGACATCGCCTATGTGACCGAGGTCGATCCGACCTGGAACGACGACGTGCTGACCACGCTCATCAACCCCGAGGTCGCGCTGTTCGCCAACCCGATCGCCAAGGCGGCCTGCGCCGGCGACTGCGCGGCCGCAACCGCGCACCTGCCGATCGACCAGCTCTTCTGGTGCGCGGGCTGCCAGGGCTCGCTCTACCCGATGAACGGCAACATTGCCGCGCACGTCGCCCGCGTCCAGTCCTCGCGCCTCGCCGCCGAGCGGATGCTCTACAAGATGCACCGGATGGGGCTCGCCTGGGGAACGGCGGGATCGAAGGCGCTGTGCGGCAGATACCTGATGCCGATCCTCAAGAAGTCGCAATACCGGATCCAGATGACCAATCCGACGCCGACGGTCAGCGGGCGGTTCGCCTGCTCGACGATCGGCGCATCCTCGCTGCCGCCCGACGCCGGCCGGCATTATCCCGTCGGCGGCGAGGACATGGGCTACCTCATCTGGCGCAAGCGCAACTGCTGCATGCTATGAGACGTCGTCACCTCCCGCTTCCGGCGCTGGCGATCGCAGGTGTAGGTCTGCTCGCGACCGTCGCCCTGGCGCAGACGGTCGACGGTCTCGACATCGGGGCGATCCGCTCCCGCTCGCAGGCCAGCGCCGCCGAGGCGGCGCAGCTGAGCGAGGAGGTCAAGCGACGTACCGCTGCCGTCCGCGACGACGCGGCCGCCTCTGTGGCGGATGCTACCAAGGCGGTGCAGCGTATCGACCCGCGCAGGCTGCCGAAGGGACCGGCGGGCGTGGTCGACTTTGACGAGCTGCTCGCGGGCGCCGCCGCGAACGCGAAGGGGGAGCATGGCTCGGCGCCGCTGGTCATGGTCTTCGTCAGCCTCTCGATGCCGGAGGCGGCGCTGAGGCCCATCATCCGCGACGTAAGCCGCGCGGGCGGGGTGGTGGTGTTCCGCGGCTTCCCGAACAACTCGGCCAAGGCGTTCGTCACTGGACTGTCCAGGGTGGCGGGCGACGGGCGCGAGCTTGCAAGCATCGGCGTCGACCCGCGGCTGTTCCGCGCCTTCGACGTGAAGGCGGTCCCGACCTACGTCGTCGCCTCGACCGGCTTCGATCTGTGCGATGGCCTGGCCTGCCGCACCATGCCCCCGCCCCACGACGCGATCACCGGCAACGTCACGGTCGATCACGCGCTCGAGGCGATTGTCGAGGGCAGGGGGCCGGGGGCGCCTACCGCGGCGGTGGCGCTCGCCAACCTGCGGAAGGGCGTGCGATGAGGACGCGAGCCTTGCTGCCCGTGCTGGCGGCGCTGGCCGCCGCCTCGCCCGCGCAGGCGCAGACGCGCGCCCAGCAGGATTTCTACGAGCTCGGCGACTACGACCTGTTCGCGGAGCCGAGGGCGAGCCAGCCGGCCCGGCCCCCGGCCACTTCCACTCCGGCGCAGCCCGTGTCTGCCGGTTCGCCACAAGCGCAGCCCGTCATGACCGTCCCGCCGTCTGCCGCCGCACGGGTCGCGGTGGCGCGATCGACCGGACCCGCTGCCGCGTACGAGAAGGGCGATCTCGCCGCCGCCCGCGCCGAGGCCAAGGCGTTGGCGAGTCCGGCGCGCGCCGGCGCCGCCGTGCTGCCGACTGCGGCCGGGGCCCCGGCGCAGGTGCCCGGCTACGCCGGAACCGCGCTCCCGCAATCGACGCTGTTCGACGATCCCGACGCGCTCGTGTCGCAGGGTACCGCCGCGAGCGTCGCCAGCGATCCCTATCGCGCGGTGATCGACCCCGATCGCGCGACGGTTCGCGTCGACCGGGCCGAGCTCGCCCGGGCTACCGCGATCGAGCACGATCCAGACGGGTTCCTGACCGACCAGAACCTGGACGGCGCGGCAGCGTCGTGTCGCCCGCTGCCACCTGCCACGACGGGCACCGGCATCTATGAGGCCACCTGTAACACGGGCACCAAGGTCGAGCGGCGGACGCTCTCCTGCGCGCCTGCAATGGTGCCGCACGTCACGGACACGCGACGGTTTCTCTACTACGGCACCGACCCGGACAAGACCGGCTACGGCTTCGCCTCCAGCGCCGTGCTCACCGGCCGCGGCTGCCAGCCGACTGGCGTCGTCCGCCACATCTGCGACGCGCAGGTCGAGCTCGGCGCCGGCGGCGACGACGTCGCCGGCTATCTGCGCTTCTGCCGCCGCAACGTGCGCGGCAACGCCACGCAGATGTCGTGCGCGGCCGAGGTGCCGCACGCCGAGATCCCCGACCACTTCAACTACGCCACCGGCACCGTGTATCTGCGCAGCGAGGGGACGCGCAGCGTCGAGCTGCGCCGCGATGACGCCAGCTGCGCCGCGCTCGTCGCCGACGCGGCGTGCCGGTTCGAGGCGGAGACCTGCACGTCGAGCGACCCCGTCACGCGCGTGATCGAGGGCGTCGCCGTCACCGCGCCGTGCTGGGCCTGGTCGCGAAGCTACACTTGCGCGGCGTTCACCCAGGCGACCGACTGCGCCGAGCTCGACGGTCGGGCATCGTGCCGCTTCCTGCGCGAGAGCTGCCTCGACGATCCGCAGGTCGGCACCTGCAACGTCCGGGAGCGCGTGTACCAGTGTCCGGTGCCGGGCGGCGAGACCGCTGGCGGACCCGAGTACATCTGCGGCGACGACGTGTATTGCATCAACGGCGAGTGCGAGCCGATCGAGCGCGAGGCGTCGACTGAGTTCAAGGACGCGTTGGTCGGCCTCCACACGCTGGGCCAGGCCAAGGCCGAGTTCGACGAGGCGACGCTCACCCTGTTCTCGGGAACGCGGGAGAGCTGCCACAAGCCTGTGTTCGGGTTGGTCAACTGCTGCGCGGGCAAGACCAGCGGCGTTCTCACCGCCGCCGCCGGGCTCGGCGCGATCGCCGGCGGGCCCACCGCCATCGCTGCGCTCGCGACCCCGTTCCTGTCGATGTTCATGTGCTCCACCGCCGAGAAGACCTTGGACATCAAGGACCGCATGGGCTTCTGCCACAAGGTCGGTACTTGGTGCTCGGACAGCTTCCTCGGCGTCTGCACGTCCAAGCGAACCGCCTATTGCTGCTTCGAGTCCAAGCTCTCGCGCATCCTGCAGGAACAGGGCCGCGAGCAGCTCGGCAAGCCCTGGGGCGAGCCGAAGAGGGAGCAGTGCCGCGGCTTCTTGGTCGACGAGTTCGCCCGCCTCGACCTCTCGCGCATGGACTTCCGCGAAGTCTATGCCGAATTCGTCGACGCGGCGAAGCTGCCCGACGAGCTCGCCACCGCCGCCGCGATCCAGGAGCGGATCGAGGCCTATTACCGCACGCAAGGCCCGAAATGACGGCGCGCGGCCTCTCTGCCCTTCTGGCGACGGGACCGGCCGGCGCCCCGACGCTGCCGGACATGACGGTGGTCGAGTTGTCGCTCGTCATCGCGCTGCTCCGCGACGGCGCGGCGGGAGCCGAGCGGATCGCCGGCACGGTCGCTGGCTGGTACGCGCGGCCCGTCCGGTCGCGCGACCTCGCACCCAGCATCGCGCGCCTGACCGCGCGGGGCTGGCTTGTCGCAGGGAGCGACGGGGCGCTTTCGCCGACGCCGCGCGCGCACCAGCCGACAAGTCTGCTCTACGCCTGCGTCATCCGCATGATCGGCGATGCCGAACGCGAGGGGAACGACGGCCGCCAGCTGCACCTGATCGACCTGACCTCGGGGGAGACGATATGAACCGCCGCATCCATGCTTTCGTCGCGCTGGCCCTGTTCGCCGCGCCGAGCGGGTCAGCCGCGCAGCATGCGCCGGTCGACGCCGCCACCGGCGTCGCGCAGTCCGGCGACGCCTTCTATTGCCAGGAGCGCCGGCTCGGCACCTGGTTCTACTGCGACCGGCCAAAGCCCGATCCGAAAACGGCCGCGCCGACGGCGCCCGAGCCCGCGGCGGCGCGGCTCAAGGCGATCGGCGCCGAGCTGGAAGAGCTAAAGGCCAAGGCGATCCTCGAGCCGACCCCGGAGAACGTCTCGGCCTACATTGCCTACCAGCGCGAGCAGCTCGACCGCGCCTCGAGCTTCGCCGACGTCTGGCGCCGCGCCGTGTGGCAGAATCCCGAGCTCGACTACACGCTGCAGCGTCCGGTGAACCTCCTGGGCAAGCGCGCGTGGCTCGACCAGCGCCGACAGGACCGCGAGCAGGTCATGACCTCCATCGCGCGGCGCTACGGCGTGTTCTACTTCTACTCGTCCACCTGCGCGGCATGCGAGGTGTTCGCGCCGATCATGCGCGGCATCGCCGACCGCTTCGGCATCAGCGTCATGGCGGTGTCGATGGACGGCGGTCCTTCGGCGGCGTTCCCGCATTTCCTCGTCAACACAGGCCAGTACGAGGCGATGGGGCTAACCGGCAAGCAGGTGCCCGCGCTCGTGCTGTTCGACGTCGCGACCAAGCGCCCGACCCCAATCGGCTACGGGGTCATGGCGGCCGATGAGGTCATGGACCGCATCTTCACGCTCACCCACGTCAAGCCCGGAACGGACTTCTGATGGCCCGGCTTATCCCGCGCGCCGGAAGGCGTTTCGCGCGCGGCGTCGCGATCGTCGCCGCCGCTCACTTCGCCGCCGCGCCCGCGCTCGCGCAGGGCGTGCAGGGTGAGATGAACAGCTTCTTCAACTCGGCCGGCGCGGCGGCGAACGCGACCGGGCCGACCGCCTACTCGGGTCAGTCCGCAGGCTATTACTCGGGCGGCAGTCTGTGGACGCGCTTCCCGTCCAAGACGGTCAACCCGGTCAACCTGCAGCTTCCGTCGGCGCGTGCGGGCTGCGGCGGCATCGACCTGTTCGCGGGATCCTTCAGCTTCATCAACGTCGATGAGATCGTCGCCATGCTTAAGGCGACCGCCAACAACGCCATCGGATTCGCCTTCCAGCTCGCGATCGACAGCATCTCGGCCGAGATCGGCGGGGTGATGAAGGACATGGCGCACCGCGCCCAGGCCATCAACCAGTTCAACATGAACAGCTGCGAGCAGGCGCAGGCGGCGGTCGGCGCGCTCTGGCCGAGGATGGACGGGGCGAGCGCCACCATCTGCCAGCAGGTGGGCATGGGGGAGGGCATCTTCTCCGACGCGGCGCGCGCGCGGCACGGCTGCACCACCGGCGGCGAGCGGAACACGACGCTCGCCGGCGACAAGCCCGGCACGGAACTCGTCTCGAACCGCAACTATACCTGGCATGCGCTGATGTCGAAGAGCGTCACCAAACCGTCGGTGGAGTACGCCGAGTTCCTGATGACGATGGTCGGGACCGTCATCTACGTGAAGTCCGACGATGCCGACAGCCTCGGCGACTTCCGCTTCATCGCGCCTGCGTCCTGGGATACCTACACCGCGCTGCTCGACGGCACCGCCGCGGCACCGGCGAAGATCCTGAAGTGCGACACCACCGACGATCTCGGGTGCCTCAACCCCACGACGCAGACGCTGAGCATCGCCGAAAGCGCCAGCTTCCGCGCGCGGGTGCGGACGATGATGGCGAGCATGGCGGCCAAGATCCGCTCGAACGCGGCGCTCTCGGGCGAGGAAATCAGCCTGCTCGGCATGTCGTCGATCCCGCTCTACAAGATCCTGGTCGTGAACGAGGCGGCGGCGTTCCGGCTCGCCGACAGCGACATGAACAGCCTTGCCGAAATCGTCGCGGTCGACGTGCTGGTCGCGCAGATCGACCGCATGCTCGACGACGTCGCCCGCGCGCAGTCCGGCACGCAATTCGTGTCGGCCGAGGAGTTCCGCGCCTGGCGCGACCAGGTCGCGACCGTGAAGACCGAGCTCTCGCGCAAGTCGGCCGCGATGGCGAACACGCTGTCGAACACCTACCGCATCATCGAGCGCACCCGGATGCTCGAGGCGACGCTCAAGAACGCGATGTCGCCCCAGCTTTCGGCGTCGCTCAAGTTCGGCCGCGGGCTCTCCGCGCAGGGCCTGCGGTAGGCGGCGGGCGATGCTCGAGGTCTTCACCGTCGGCGGCGGCGAGTATATCGTCAACGTCCTGAACGCGGTCGCGGCATGGAGCGGGGGAGGGGGCTACCGCTCCATGCTTCAGGTCGTGATGGCGATGGGGCTCGCTTATTCGCTGGTCGTCGTCGCCTTCTCGCTCGACTGGCGCGCCTGGCTGAACTGGTTCCTGCAGGCGACGCTCATCTACATGATGCTGCTCGTGCCGACGGTTTCGGTGAAGGTTACCGACCGCATCGACCCGAGCCTCGCGCCGGCGACGGTGGACAACGTACCGCTTGGGCTCGGCGTGATGGCCTCCTTCACCAGCCAGATCGGGGATTGGATGACGCGGACCGCCGAGACGGTCTTCGTCATGCCCAACGCTCTCGCCCTGTCCTCGAACGGCATGGTTTATGGCGCCCGCCTCTTCGACAAGGCGCAAAGCTTCCAGATCACCGACGCCCAATTCCGCGCCAACCTCGACGAGCACATGAAGCAGTGCGTGTTCTACGACGTGCTGCTCGGCTTCAAGTCGATGGACACGCTGGCGAAGTCCGCCGACCTGTGGACCGCGATCGGCCCGGGCAGCCCCGCGCGCGGCCAGAAATGGACGGTCCGCAACGGCGACGGCACGACGTCGAGCACGGTGATCCCCTGCAACGAGGCCTACGGCAATCTCGGCGCGGCGTTCGAGGCCGAGGTCGACAAGGACATCCTGCCGTTCGCGCGCCAGGCTTATCCCAGCCTAGCCAACGACGTCGCGGCCGCGAAGCTCAAGACCGAGCTGCCGATCACCGCCGGCCACCTGCACGGCGCGACGCCAGCGAGCGCCTTCGCATATCTCAGGCAGGTGTCGATGATCGACGCCTTCCGCGCGGCGCGGGAGAGCTTCTCGGACGCGAGCTGGGACGCATACGCCTCGCAGCGCGCCGACGCGCAGGCCCGCAACACCTACACTTCCATCGCGCAGCAGGCGATGACCTGGGTGCCGCTCCTCAACATCGTGCTGACGGTCGTCTTCTACGCGATGTTCCCGGTGCTGTTCCCGCTGTTCCTGTTCCCGCGCACCGGCGTCGCCGCCCTCAAGGGCTACGCGACCGGCTTCTTCTACCTGGCGGCATGGGGACCGCTGTACGTCGTCCTGCACATGTTCGTGATGAGCCGGGCGGCCGACGCGGTCGCCGCCGTCTCGCCCACGGGCCCGACCCTGCTAGTCAGCGACGGCATCCAGGCCGTGAACAACGATGTCGCGACGATCGCGGGCTTCCTGATGATGTCGGTGCCGTTCCTCGCCGCCGGCATGGCGCGGGGAGCGCTGGCGATCGCCGGGCAGGCGACTTCGATGCTGGCGCCGGCGCAGGCGGCGGCAGAAGCGGCGGCGGTCGAGCGGACCACGGGCAACTACGCCTATGGCAACCTGTCGTTCGCGAACACGACGGCCAACCAGCTCCAGGCGAACAAGTGGGACACGACGCCGACCTTCGGCTCGGGTTTCGCAAACGACAATTTCCGCAACGCCGACGGAACCGCGACCGGCTTCGTGTCGAGCGGAGCGACGGTCTTCAACTCGACCGGCGGCATGAGCGTGCTGCCATTCAAGCCCAATGTCACGCGTGGCCAGGTCGCCGAGATGCGCGAGAGCGCGTCGGAAAGCTGGATGGAGGCGCAGCAGCTCCGGAACTCGGCGCAGGAGGCCTGGGCGGCGGGCGACCGGCTCAACCATGCGGTCCAGAGCGGCTTTCGGTCCTCGAATGGGTTCCAGTCGTCCGCAGGCGTCGAGCAGGGGTCGAGCACGACGCTCTACGATCGGCGGGGGACGTCGGCGACGGACGGCTCGAGCCAGTCTCGCGACATTGGGCAGTCCGTGTCGCGATCGGAAAGCGCGCGCGATCAGTATGTCGCGCGCGAGTCGGCCAACGCCGGCGGCACGGCCGGTGTCGGTGGTGGCCGCGGCAGAAATGGCAGCAGGGGAGGGCTGGGAGGCTTGCTCTCCGGAGGGCTGTCATTGGGCTACAATCGCGACGCCGCTGATGGGGTGGCGTGGGACGTCGGCACTTCCTCTAACCGGTCAGACAGCTCTTCGCAGGGCCAGAGCAGCTCATTACAGGATCAGCATGCCAACGGGCGCGACGTTCAGGCGACCGACGGCACCTACAGCCGGTCGGGCTCGTTCGCGCAGAACGAGAGCTTCTCGTCCGATACCCGCACCGCGGAGCAGTTCTACGAGCACTCGCGTCGGCTTAGCCGGGAAGCGGCAGAGGTTGAGGAGCACGCCCGTCGACTCGAGCAGGCCGCGAGCTACGCCGAGAGCCACGGCTTTTCGCTCAGCGAAGATCTGAGCCAGTTCTTGGCAAGCCGCTACATTGAGAGGCAAACTGGCGAGTTGCGCGATCTCAACCTGCCCGATCTCTACCGGACCGACCTATCGGCGGATCAGCGCGCGGCGCGCGATTTCGCAGTTCGCCAGATTCTCGACGAGTTCATCCGCGAGCCGCGCGAGAGCGTCGCCGAGCAGCTCGTGCCGCCCGACCTCGTCAATCCGACAGCTCCCTCAAAGTTCGACATCGCTGAACTGCGTGGGTCGGTGGCGGTGCCGGCCGATGGTGCGGCCGCTGGCGGGACGCCCGGAACCGGACGGGCGGGGCGCATCGTCGAAGTGGAAGCGGGTCGCGGTGAGCTCAACGATCAACGGGACCGGGCGGGAGCGATGCGCGGCCAAACCGTCGATGCGGCATCCGATCTTGATGCCGAGCACGGTAGGCGCACAAACAAGGCGTGGTTCAGCGAGCGACGGTAGAGAGCAACATCTCCGGCGCGAACAGCAATCCTAGTATCAGGAGCGCAAGAAGCGCTGCAATCAACACCTGCCACCAATGAACAGGTCTAACGGTAGGCGCCTCGCGCAGCTCGTCGAGCTGGGGCAGGCTGGCGTAATGTCGCTCGAACGACGGATCCGACAATCCGCCACTCTCGAAGTCACTAGTCGGATAGAATCCGCTGGACGTTACGAATGGGTCGCGAGGCTCCAACTTGGCCATACCCTGATCATAGCACGTCCGCGCTGGCGGCACACTCTACCCGTCGAACGTATCGGGCATTTAATCAGCCTTCGTCGATGACTTCAAACGCGGTGAGGCCACGGCCAAATCGCCTAGCCCGATTTCGATCGCGGCATTCAGATGACGAGCCACAGGGCCAGCTTTGCCCCCCGCTGCATCGATCAGCCCGAGCGCCATCTTCATCAGCAGCAAAGCGGTCTCGGGCACCTGGTTTGCACTTGTCATCTCGTCACCCCAAAGAAGCCGGCGACGCCCCTTGCAGGGCGTCGTCGCTTCGGAACCGGGTGCTGAAAACCTAGGATAAGCTAGGCGCGAACGCCTTTAGCCGGGTGGCCTGGACATACGCGTCCGCCACCCGGTCGATCGAACCGGCTCTTATCCTACGGAGTTTTCAGGCCCCGGCCGCGTCGCCGCAGCAGGTGCGTTCTACAACCTCCTTGCGAGGCTGAGCAACTCATTCGGCTTGCACATGCCGCAGACGTCGGTGTCGGGTCCGTTCACCAAAGCTGTTACATAAGGGCAGCGGGCAATTTGGCGGGCCCGCGACGCGGCGACCGGAGGCGGTTGGGACTTGGGAATTTCAATCTTTCGATTGCAG
The DNA here is from genome assembly GCA_005773165.1 of Sphingomonadales bacterium. GTDB lineage: Bacteria > Pseudomonadota > Alphaproteobacteria > Sphingomonadales > Sphingomonadaceae > Sphingomonas. Next base: position 28,208 of record SXHP01000059.1, read on the forward strand.
GTCAGCGAGGAGCTATTCGCAATGGCGATCGAGGCCATACGCTTCGAGTCAGTCAGAACCGGGCGGTTTCTGACATTATCCGAGGTCGTTCGGAGCGCGTGCGAGCGCATGGCGAGTACGTCGCTGCCGGATCATGTGCTCGAAGTTGCCGAAGCTATAGTGCTTTACGGCAAGGTGCCGATCACCCTTATAGTTCGCGAGCGTTGGCGGCGCGACTACGAGATGGCTCGCGATCTGGTCGCGCAGCGACTGGGCGCCGAACCGACCGCGCGCCAAATGCTTGCGATCACGGCGCGTGTGACAGTGGAGACGGGGCCGGGCGGCAAAGCCTGATGAGGAAACCGTTGGGATCGCGCAGGAAAGCCACCCTGGCGCCGTTCGCTTCGTCATGCGGTGATCGGACCGGAAGGCCCCCGGATTGCGTCGCCAAGCCGTAGGTCTGCTCGATATCGGTGATCTCGATCGCCAGGACCACTTCGCTGCCCTGCGGGATCGACGTCAGCGGCGCCTCCACGTCGGGAAGGTCGAGCTCCTCGATCGCCGACACGTCGGTAAAATGGAGAGCGTCCTTGCCGACGACCACCCGCGCCGACGAGCCACCGTCGTCATGCTCGGACACGAAGCCGAACGCTTGCCGATAGAAAGCGAGCGTCTCGGCAAGATCGTCGACGTAGAGCTTGACCCAAGCGCGAGGTAGGGACCCCTCCGCTCCCGTGATGATCATCTGCGATCCCGTCCTATTCTTTACGTCGTCGGAAAGCGTCGGCCGAGTTCGTCGCAGGTCCTGGCCAACTCGATCAACTTGAGACCCATGATCGCATCGTCGATGGAGACCGGCGGGGGCCCCCCTTTCGCGATGCAACCTTCGACGCCCATGTAGAATTCGCGATAGTCGCCCTTCTGGGTCGCGACGGCCTCCTCACGGCTGTCGCAACTCAGGGTGCCGAAGCTCAACGCGCTCTCCTGGTGCAGCCCCGGCGCCCCGCCGTCCTTGAGCCATTGCTCCTGCGGGTCGAGGTCGCGCTTAACGAAGGCTCCGAGCGTCCCACGGACCGCGAACCGCGGGCGCGCCGCGGCGGCGAGCAGGCTTGCCGAAAGGATCACGCGCCGATTGTCGTAGGCGAGGGTGAGTTCGAAATAGTCGTCCGCCCTCGCGCCAGGCCGCTGCGTGGCGATGTCGGCGCTGATCTCATCCGGCACGCCGAACAGGACCAGCGCCTGATCGATCAGGTGCGGCCCGAGGTCCGCCAGTAATCCCGATCCCGGCCGGTCATCTTCACGCCAAGTCAGCTTCACCTCGGGCCGGAAGCGATCCCAGCGCGCCTCGTAGAGCGCTACATCGCCGAGCGTGCCTTCGTCGATCAGCCGCTTTACGGTGAGGAAGTCGCCGTCCCAGCGCCGGTTGAGGAACGGGCAGAGCATCAGGCCGCGCTCGGTGGCCAGGGTTGCCAAGGTCGCGGCTTCAGCCGACGTGGTCGTGAGCGGCTTGTCGACGACGACGTGCTTGCCGGCGAGCAGGGCGGCCTGCGCCAGCGGGAAGTGCGTCTCGTTGGGCGTCGAAATGACGACCAGATCGATGCTGTGGTCGGCGATCAGCTGCTGAGCATCGGTGACCTGGACCTGCGGATACGCCGAGCAGACCTCGGCCGCGCGCGACGTGGCGACCGCCGCCAACTCGAGCCCGTCCACCGCGGAGATGAGCGGGGCATGGAACACGCGTCCGCCGAGGCCGTAGCCGACCAGTCCTGCCCGGATCTTCATGACGTGCAGCCATTCGATCGGCCGCCGGTTGCCTCGATCAAAGACGCTCGGAGATCGGCACCGAGTCGGGCTGGGTCTCGAGTAGATGCTCGATAAAGCGCTTTGCGACGCTGCGCATCGGCCGGTTGGCGGTCGTGAAGATCGAGGTCTCGTACTCGAGCACGGGATCGAGCGGGATGAAGCGCAGGTCGAAGCGCGAGTCTAGGATGACCGGGAAGGGGTTGACCACGGCGACGCCCTGCCCGGAGCTCACATATTCCATCGCCGTGATCGTGTCCGAGGTCTCCATGACGATGTTGGGCGGGCTGCCCGATCGCCACAGCACCCGGTCGAGGACGGCACGCAGCGGATTGCGCTGGACGAGCGCCACCATCGGTTCGCTGCCGAACTCGGCGGACCCGATCACGGTCTTCGTTGCCCAGCGATGGTCCGGTCGGACCGCCACCACAAGGCTGGACCGCCGGAAGGCCCGGGCGTCGACTCCGAAGTCCCCTTGCGGCACCTCCGCGATGCCGACGTCGACCACGCCGGTCGCCACCGTCCTGATCACGTCCATCGACGACTGGATGTCGATCGTGACGCGCACGTCCGGGTAGCGGGCCCGGAACGAGGTCACAGTCTCGGGCAACCAGCAGTGCGCCAATGTCGGAGCCGTCACGATGCCGAGCCGCTCCTCGCTGTCGTCGAGCCAGCGCAGGTCCTGCAGGTCCGCGAGCGCGGAGAACACCTTCGCCGATGCCTCGTAGAGCTGCAGCGCCTCCGTCGTCGGCACGACCTGCACGCCGTCTCGCCGGAACAAGCTTCGGGCCGACTTCTCCTCGATCTGCGAGATCGTCCGGCTGACCGCCGGCTGCGACACGCCAAGACTGCGCGCCGCAGACGAGATGCCGCCCTGCTCGATGACCGCCCGGAAGACCTCCAGGTCGCGCAGGCTCGCCCAGCTTCCCGACCAGGAAGAGCGGTGCGTTCGTTCGGACGCGGGCTGCGCATTGGGGTCGTCGACCATAGGGGTGGTATAACGGACTGCGTCCCTCGCGGGATAGTCCGCGCGTATCGTCACCCACGGCCCGCCGCCGACCCGTTGGTCGGCCGCTTCTCCGCGACCAGGGCCGCGACGACGTTATCGACCTCGCCGAGATAGTTCTCGGGCGCGAGCAGTGCCTTGACGTCGATGCCGGCGAGCTGAGGGCGTGAGGCGAGAACCTGTTCGAACGAGACGCCGTCGCGCAGACACTCCGCGGACGCCTCGCGCAGCAGATGGTGCGCCTCGCCGCGGCCCCGCGTGCGCGCCACCTCCATCATCACTGCCTCGCTTTGCATCATGCCGCCGGTGATGAGCGCGTTGCGGTGCATGGCATCCGCGTCCACCTCGATCTGTTCGAGCAGGCCGTCGAGGGCGGTCACGCACGACGCGACCAGCACTCCGAACTCGGGAAGGAAATAGTCGGAGACGTTGGTCGACACCGCATCGCCCTCATCGTCGCGCACCATGCAGTCCAGCGCCAGCGACACGCGCGAGCGCGCGAGCCGCGCCAGCCCCGCAGTCTTCTGCGCCTCGGCCGGATTGCGCTTCTGCGCCATGGTCGAGCTGCCCACCCGTCCGGCGTGGTGATCCTCATACACCTCGCCGATCTCGGTGCGCTGCAGGAAGATCAGGTTGTCGGCGATCCGCTCGCATCCAGCGGCGAGCATGCCCAAGGCGCCGACCACTTCGGCCTGACGGTCAAAGTCACCGCGGCCCCCCAGCCGCGGCGCCGTCAGGCCCAACCTGATGGCGAGTGCCGACTCGACCTCGCGCCCGCGACCGTCCATGCCGGCATAGGTGCCGGCACCGCCGCCCGCCCGCGCGACGAACGCATGGTCGAAGAGTCCATACAGCCGCTCGACGTTGCGCCTCATTTCGTCGAGCCAGCCAGCGAGCTTGTAGCCCCAGCTGATCGGCAGCGCGTGCTGACCATGGGTACGTCCCGCCTGAACCGTGCTGGCGTATCTGGAGGCGTCGCGCGCGAGCCGATCGTTGATCGAACTCAGGCGGCCCAGAATGAGCTCGACGGTGGCCTTGAGCTGGAGCGCCTGCGTCGTGTCGAAGATGTTCTGCGTCGTTGCCCCCCAGTGCAGCCAGCCGCCGGCACCTTCGGGGCACATGTCCTCGAATAGCTTCAGGAACGGCACGAACGGATGCTGCGCCACGCCGACCCGCTCGGCCAGATCGTCGAGGTCGAAGGCGTCGACATCGGCGCTGGCGGCGATGCCTTCGGCCGCGCTCTGCGGGATAACGCCGAGCTTGGCCTGAACCTCCGCAAGCGCGACCTCCACCTCAAGCCAGCGACCGAGCGTCGCGCGCTCGTCCCAGATCGCGACAGCCGCCGGGTCGAACCAATGCTTATTGTAGAAGGTTATGTTCATCACTGGAGTCCTTTGACTGGTCGAAGGTCATGCGGTCGTCGTTGTGACGATCGCCAGGCCGAAGCCAGGACGTTGTTGGCGGAATGCCCGGCGAATTGGCGCGCGGGAGGACGCTCGACGCCAGTAGAGTTGGCGGCGCAATCCTCGAAAGCGACTCCTGCCTCGATCTTCCGGCGCGAGCTGGATTAGCAAATCGACTGGCAGCCGCTTCCCGCACCTCCGTCCGGGTAAACCCGTGTCCCGTCCCTACACCATCCCGCCCACGGCAGAGCGCCGGTTCTTCCACGTTGCCCATCCCCTCTCCTGCGCTACGCTTATTCATAATGTCCATGCTATACAACCAATAACACGAGACTTGACTCGATCCGGCCGTGCGGACAAGAAGCGGGCAAACAAGACGTAGGAGAGGGGTTATGAGAGCAGGTTTCAAAGCCATGTGTTTGGCGGGCGTCATGAGCGGCGCGGTGTCGAGCGGAGCGGCGTGGGCGCAGGTCACGGAGCCCGCTCCGGAGACTGCCGCTGCGGCGGCGGCGGAGCCTTCCGAGCCGGCAGCGGCTGCTTCTGACATCGTCGTGACCGGCAGCCGCCTCACCACGGGCTTTACCGCCCCTACGCCGGTCACGGTGGCCTCGGCCGACGACCTCAAGGCCGCCTCGCCCAACAATCTCGCTGACGGTCTGGCGCAGTTGCCGCAATTCACGAGCAGCAACCGAACCGCCGTGGGCGTACCCTCGGTCGCCATCGGTACGACCGGTCAGAACCTCCTCAACCTGCGGGGGCTCGGCTTCAACCGCAACCTGGTGCTGCTCGACGGGCAGCGCATCGTCTCAACGAACCAGATCGGGTCGGTCGACGCGAACGTCCTCCCGCAGGGCATCGTCCGGCGCGTCGAGACGGTCACCGGCGGCGCATCGGCGGCCTATGGCTCGGACGCCATCTCGGGCGTCGTCAACTTCATCCTCGACCGCACGGTCGCGGGGCTGAAGGCCGAGGCCAATGCCGGCATTTCGACTTATGGCGACTTGCCGACCTATCTGGGTTCGCTGAGCTTCGGCAAGTCGTTCATGGAGGGCCGGCTGAACGTCGTCGTGAGCGGCGAATATTTCAACCAGGACGGTCTCGACGGCGATCGGCCGACGGGTCGCGACTGGTATGATCGCCCTGTCGGCCGCATCGCCAACCCGAACTTCAGCGCGACGATCAACCCTGCGACCGGGCTCCCGGTCAATGGTCCCCGCTTCCTGCTGGCCAACGACATTCGCGCTTCGGTCGGAGCTCCTGGCGGCGTCATAGTCGACGGGAGCGGCGTGCTGAGGACCGGGCCGCTCGCCTTCACCCGCTTTCTCCCAGGCGGCGCGACCACGCGCTACGACACCGGTTCGCTATTCGGCTCCGCGTTCCAATCAGGCGGCGATGGCGGCAAGGTCAACGTCTCGCTCGTTCCGAACCAGGAGCGCTACAACGTCTTCGCCGGGATCAATTACGAGTTCTCCGACGCGCTGTCGTTCCACGCCGATGTCATTCACGCGCGCACCCACACCCTCCAGCGCGCCTTCACCGAACCCGAGACCGCGGCCGCGCGCTTCACCATCTTCCGCGATAACTTCTTCCTGCCCGCCGCCGTGCGTGCGCAGATGGTCGCGCTCAACCTCCAGTCGATCGGGGTCGGACGTTATGAGACCGATTTCCCGCTCGTCGAGTTGGAATATGACACCAAGCTCTATCGCGGCAGCTTCGGCTTCGATGGGAAGCTGGGCGGCCGGTGGAACTGGGACGCCAATTACAGCTACGGTCGCACGGACCAGCGTGCGACCGAGGGTAACAACCCGATCAGCCGCAACCTCTACTCCGCCGCCGACGTCGTCGCCGACGCGAACGGCAACCCGGTCTGCCGCATCCGGACCCAACCGGTCCCGGCCGGGCTCGATCCGGTGTTCGTCGCTCAGGATGCGGCCTGCGTGCCGCTCAACATCTTCGGCGAAGGCGCGCCGAGCGCGGCGGCCGTCGACTACGTCCTTGGCGATACCTTCAAGGACCTGCGCCAGACCCAGCACAATGTCGCGGTCAACCTTCGCGGCGATCTCGGCGATTCGCTCAAGTTCTCCGCGACGCCGATCTCGCTCGCCTTCGGGGCGGAGTACCGGCAGGACAAGGCGAGCCAGACGGTCGACGACCTCTCGCTCCTGACCAATAACTTCGCCGGCCTGCGCGGCGCGCCCGCTGGCCAGAACAACCGTCAGGGCGCTTATCGGTTCTTCAATCCCCAGCCCTTCAACGGCAAGATCGAAGTCAAGGAAGCGTATGCGGAGATCGGCATACCGCTGGTCGAGGACAGCTTCTTCAGCCTGCTCGACGTCAACGCGGCGGTTCGCTACGCCGACTACAAGACGAGCGGGCTGTCACGCGCGATCGTCAATGGGGCGCTGACCCCGCCGACCCAGGCGAGCAGCAACTTCAACGCGACGACCTGGAAGATCGGAGGCAATTTCGCGCCGATCGAGGACGTGCGGTTCCGCATCACGCGGTCGCGGGACATCCGGTCGCCCAACATCCTCGACCTCTATAATGGCAGCCAATTCTCGAGCAGCACGGCCACCTATGTCGCACCGCCGAACACCGTCGCGACGACCGGACCCATCTTCCAGCTGACGATCGGCAACCCCAATCTGACGCCGGAAAAGGCCGACACGCTGACCTTCGGCGCGGTGCTCAAGCCGCGCTTCCTGCCCGGCTTCCAGGCCTCGGTCGACTTCTACGATATCAAGCTGAAGAACGCGATCGGCAGCCTTGCGGCTCAGCAGCAGATCAATCTGTGCGCTTCGGGCAACCAGACCTTTTGCGCCTTGCAAAGCTTCGCGAACGGCGTGCTGACGGTGCTGACGCCGCCCCAGAACCTGAACGTCCAGCGCGTGCAGGGATATGACATCGAAGCGCAGTACAACGTCGACACCGATGCGGGCCGGTTTGGCCTGCGAGGCTTCCTCAACATCAATACCAAGGACTTCATTCAGCCCGCCGTCGGCGCCCGCATCAACCTGCGCGGCGGCGGCGCGCAGACCACCTACCTTTGGCAGCTCAACCCGAAATGGCGCGCGACGGTCCAGTTCAATTATGAGGGGGAGACCTTCGGGCTGTTCGTCCAGGAGCGCTTCATCTCCAAGTCGAATATCGATGCCAACTTCGTCGAAGGCATCGATATCAACGAGAACGACATCCCGGCGATCGCCTATACCGACGTCACGGGCACGGCGAAGGTGAAGGGGCTCGGCGAGTTCTTCCTGACCATCACCAACCTGCTCGATACCGACCCGCCGGTTTCACCGCTCCCGACGACGACCTTCTCCGTCCCGTATGCCAGCACCTACGACGCCGTCGGTCGCACCTTCACCGTGGGCCTTCGGGTCAGGATGTGAGCTTCGAAAGGCGTCGTGGCCCCGCCGCACCCAAGTCCGCTGTGGCGAGCGTGATCGCATAAGGGGGATCGGCCCGCCCGAAAGGGCGGGCCGATTGATGTGAGCCGCCCTCCCACGTCGTAGTTTCAGGCACCGGCACAACAAGACTGAGAAGCCAAATCGTGAGATCGTCGGCATGAGCGGTTTGGAGCAGATTGAAGCGAAGCTCGGCTCAGGACCTGATCGCGCCCGCGCGATCGTGGCGGAGATCTACGGTCCGGGCGCCCATTTCGCGGTGGCGGACGCGTCCGGTGTCCGGCTCGATTCCGTCTGGGAGGTTAATGCGGCCGAGCAGCCGACCTTCACGGGCGCGCTGCAGGCCTTCGCCGCGCGGACGAAGACCAGCTTGGCGCAATGCCCCCTTGCGATCTGCGCCGCGGGAGCGGTCAAGCCGGACGTCATCCGCATCACCAACGGCAGCTGGTTCGTATCGCGGGCGGGGCTGTGCGCGGTGACCGGCGGCGAGGTGCTCCTGCTCAACGACGTCGCCGCGATGGCCTGGGCCACCGCCGATGCGCCGCGGCACGCCTGCAAGCCGATCGGAGCGGGTCTCGCGGCGTCCGGCGGCCGGCCGCAGGTCATCCTCTGGGTCGGCAGCGGCGTTGGCGCCGCGGCCCTCGTGCGCGACGGCGATCGCGTGGCGCGGGTCATCGATACCGAGGCCGGGCACGTTTCGTTCGCGGCGGCGACGCCGGAAGAGTGGGCGGTGTCGGAGCAGTTGCGCAGGATACACGGGCACTGCTCGGCGGAGCGGATCATCGGTCTTTCGGTCCCGACATCGACCCGCATCGAGCTGCCGGCCGGAATCGTGATCGCCGATCTGCAGCTGGGCGCGCTCGCGTCTCTAGCGGGCGATCTCGTGCTCGCCTACGCCGCCTGGGGCGGCCTCTTCCTGGCGGGACCGGTTGCCGAACGGCTATCGGACGGCAGCCGCGCTGCTCGGTTCCGGGCCCGGTTCGCGGCCAAGGGCCGGATGCGCAAGCTGCTCGACACTACGCCGATCTGGCTGCTGTCGGAACGCTATCTCGCGCTGCGCGGCGCGCTCGCCGCGCTTCGCGCACAGCAGTCGAGTGCCGCGTGACTAGGCTTCGGGCTGGAGCGGTGAGCGAGACGCTCGTCCTCTTCGGCGCGACGGGCGACCTCGCCCGGCGCATGCTGCTGCCGGCGCTCGCCGCGCTCGAGAACGATCGCGCGCTGCCCGCCGACTTCAGGATCGTCGCGACCGCGCGGGAGCCGCTCGACGGGGCGGCGTTCGCGGACCTCGTCGGTACGGCCGTGGCGAACTCGGGCGGTGCCGCACGGGTCACGCCCGAGGCGCTCGCAAGGCTGATTGCCCGCATAACATACATCGCCGCCGACCTCGCAGATACCGCTGAGCTCGGGCGGATCGCTGAAGCGGTCGAGGGGCGGCGGGCCGCGCTGTTCCTCTCGCTCGCGCCCGGCCTGTTCGAGCGGACCACCGCAGCCCTAGTCGAATACGGCCTCGCCGGCGACACGACGCGGCTCGCACTCGAGAAGCCGCTCGGCTCCGATCTCGCGTCGAGCAGGGTCGTGAACGACGCGGCGGCGCGCGCCTTCGCGGAGGATCGCATCTTCCGCATCGACCAGGTCCAGATCACGGTGGCTGAGACGGTCGGGCTCGAAGGCCGGGGCGGGTACTTCGACGGGGCGGGCCTGCTGCGAGACATGGTCCAGAACCATCTCCTGCAGCTGCTGGCGCTCGTCGCGATGGAGCCGCCCGCGAGGCTCGCCGCCACTTCGATCCGCGACGAAAAGCTGAAGGTTCTGCAAGCCCTGCGGCCGATCGACGCGACGAGCCTGCCCGGCCACGCCGTGTTCGGTCAGTATGCCGCCGGCGCGGTCGCTGGCGAGCTCGCGTCGAGCTACGCCGACGACCTCGGCCGGGCCTCCAGAACCGAAACCTTCGTCGCGATCAAGGCGCATGTCGACAACTGGCGTTGGAAGGACGTGCCCTTCTACCTGCGCTCGGGAAAGCGGTTGCCGGTCCGCCGCTCGGAAATCCTGATCCAGCTCCGCGAGGTGCCGCACTCGATCTTCGCGGAGCATGGGGGACGGGTCTGGCCGAACAAGATCGTTATCCGTCTGCAGCCCGACGAGAATGTGCAGATCCTCATGATGGCGAAGGAGCCGGGCCTCGATCGGGAGGGCGTACAGCTTCGCGAGGTGCCGCTCGATCTCGGCACGACAAATCCGTTCGCCACGGCGCAGCGCCGTCTCGCCTACGAGCGGCTGCTGCTCGACCTGATCGAGGGAGATCCCACGCTGTTCGTACGTCGGGACGAGATCGAGGCGCAGTGGACCTGGATCGACGGTATTCGCGACGCATGGCGCACGAACGCCATGCCGCTGCAATCCTATGCAGCGGGAAGCTGGGGGCCGTCGGCGGGGATCGCTCTCATCGAACGCGACGGCAGGAGCTGGCATGACTGACCCCGTGCTGAGGCTTGACGCGACGATCGACGCGATCGCCGCGCATGTGGTCGACAGGATAGTCCCGCACGCACGTCCGGCGATCGCGCTGACGGGCGGCGGAACACCGGTGCTCATCCTGGAAGAGCTCGCGCGCCGGCCCTTGCGGTGGGGGTCCGTCGAGATCACGCTCGTCGACGACCGGCTCGTCGAGCCGTCGCACCCGGCTAGCAATCTCGGCCTCCTGACGCGGCTTCTCGGCCCCACGGGCGCGCAGATCCGGCCGCTCGCGGAAGGTCCCATCGATCGCCTGTTCGACCTGGTCTGGTGCGGAATGGGCGCCGACGGCCATGTGGCGTCCATCTTCCCGCAGCCTCCGCTGTCGGACGATGCGCCTCCTGCCGTGATACGGATCGTCCCGGACCCACTGCCCCCATCCGCGCCTTACCCGCGGCTCACCCTCAACATGGCGGCCCTGACCCGGACCCGCGAACTGTTGATCGTCGTGGCAGGCGAAGACAAGCGGCGCATGATCGATCGTGCTCTTGAGGGTGACCTGACGCTGCCCGTCGGGCGGCTGATCGCGCGGGCTGATTGTCCCATCACCATCTTCTGGAGTGCGCGATGAGCATCCACCCCGTGGTCGCCGCGGTGACCGAGCGCATCGTCGATCGCAGCCGCGACAGCCGACGTGCCTATGTCGAGCTCATCGAGCGCGAGCGTGATCACGGCTTGAGCCGCCCGCGCCTGTCCTGCGGCAACCTGGCCCATGGCTTCGCCGCGGCCGAGAAGGACAAGCCGGCGATCCGTGGCGGCCGTGCTCCCAACATCGGCATAGTCACCGCCTACAACGA
>SXHP01000060.1 GCA_005773165.1 Sphingomonadales bacterium
CTCAGAGATCGCGGTCCAACGGCAACCCCCCGGCGCTTTCCCCCCTGACGATGACCGTCATAGCCGCTGAGAGATCGCGGTCCAACGGCAACCCACCACAATTCGGGCAGCCGCGAGCCCAGGTCATAGCCGCTCAGAGATCGCGGTCCAACGGCAACATCTCGCCGCGCTGCCCGACGATCGGCGGCGTCATAGCCGCTCAGAGATCGCGGTCCAACGGCAACTCTCCGGCCTCGATGCCCGATCCGGCCTCGGTCATAGCCGCTCAGAGATCGCGGTCCAACGGCAACCCAAGGTGCGCACGACGACCGCGCCGGTCAGTCATAGCCGCTCAGAGATCGCGGTCCAACGGCAACAGAAGTTCATTGAAGGCATGGGGATTAGCAGTCATAGCCGCTCAGAGATCGCGGTCCAACGGCAACTAAGCATTGGTCCTCAACATCGCTTATGGAGTCATAGCCGCTCAGAGATCGCGGTCCAACGGCAACGGGGCTTCACCACCCAGATCCTGCGGGGCGGTCATAGCCGCTCAGAGATCGCGGTCCAACGGCAACCGCGTCACGAAGCGTCGCGCGGGTCCACGCGGTCATAGCCGCTCAGAGATCGCGGTCCGAGGCCGGTCGACGCGAGCTGAGCCGAGTAAGGCTCTTCTCCAACAGCGCAGTGCGATTTGCTCAAGGCTTGAAAGACCTCCTCCAAGCACGCCAACAACCGATTGAGCCTCATCGGCTTGCGACGCCAAGATCGCAGCGCCGCTGCGGACATCGCCATGATATCCGTTCCGACCGCCGCATCTGCCGGATCCTTCAAGCCGCGATAACCGCCAACCCAGCATCATCCGTCGTACGCGGCGCAATGACGTCCTTCAGATTGGCGTTGAGCGCCCGCCTGAAGAGCGCCGGCTTCTCCTCTCGACACCATTGGAACAGCACGGACACGGCGGGCGCTACGCCCGCTGAGCGGCGATGGAACAGGCTCTCGGCCGCCCCGTCGGTCATCAACGCGAACGCAGCGCAGGGCGCCGTCCCCATGTAGGTCCGCAGCCGGGATTGCGCGTCCTCACCCGTCACAAAAAAGGTCGTGTTGCCGAACTCGCCGTTTTCCGGAGCGCTCACCAGCGTCGGACCTTCGCCCAGGTCGGCCGCGATCATGCCGTCGCCGACATGCAGCCCGAACCAGCGAACGCCGTCACCCGTTCGACGCGCGACGACGGCCAGCAATGTTGCGGCAAAATCCCGGGACTGCAGGTTCTGCCCAGCGGCGGCCTTGCCGATCGCCTCCCGCACGTCCGACAGCAGCTGCAGTCCGGCCGCTCTGTCGAAGCGATCGGGGCCAAGCCGCCGGAGGTGCTCCAGCGCGACCTCGACGGCGAGACCTGCGCCGTCGCGGCCCCTGGCGGCGCTGCCCGCTCCGTCGGCCACCACCGCGACGATGCCGCTCCTGCCGACCTTCGCGACACGAACAACGTCTTGGCATGGTTCGCCGCGTGCAAGATGCGACCGGCCTGTCACGGCCGCGCCCGCACCACGCGGCGGGTGAGGTTCGGTCAAAGGCTTCCCCACGCCTGGATGCCGCCGACATCGAAGGACATCCCCTGATCCGGCGTCGACTGCGACGCAGCCGCGACGCTTTTGGAGAGCCATTGGAAGAACGCCTCGAAGTTCAGGCCTTTCAGCCGCAGCGGAGGACGACCGGGGCTGAAGCGTTGCAGGACGTGCAAATCGGCGTCGGCACCGATGCCGATCGGAAAGATCGTCAGCTTCTTGGCGGCTACCCTGGCGGACACATCGGCGGCGACCGCCGCGTGGGTGTCGTCGGTGGGCGCGCCGTCCGTCATCAGCACCAGCCAAGGCTGCCAATAGTCAACGCCCGTCTCGCGATATTCATGCTTGCGATCGTCGAGCAGCTTCAGTCCGGCCGCGACGCCCGTGCCCAGGCTGGTGCCGCCGCTCCGCGTTGCGATGCGGGGCGCCCCGAAGCCGACGGAGCCGAACTGGTACTCGACGCATGCGTCCGAGGAGAAGGAGACCACCGCGACGTCGGCCGCGTACCGAGCGACCGGATCGGCGGCGACCGCCTCATAGAAAGCGGCGACGCCTGTGTTCAGCTCCTCGATCGCCGTCAGCGCATCGCCCCGGTGGCGATCGCCCATGGACGGGCTGGCGTCAAGCACCAGACACACCGGCACGCGCGTCGTCGGATTTTCGATCAGCTCCTGGTGCCTCAGGATGAGTTCGCGTCCGACCATTGTGCGTTATCCTCCGAGAACCAGGGCGATCAGCCCTGCGATGAGACCCGCCACGCCGATTTTGGACGCTCCGCTCGAGGCGTTCCGCGGTACGGGATGTGGGAGCGGCGGCGCGGGCGGCCTTGCTGGTGCGGTGCGGCCGCCGCTTCGCGGAACGGGCTGCCGCGCAGCAGGGCGCGACGGTCGTGTCCGCTGCGCGTGAAGGCGCTTGGCCTGGCGGCAGTCGCCGCAGTCGGTCGGATCGGGGTGCGTGGCGAGCCAGTCGAGGGTTTCCTGGAACGGCCTGGCGCACGTCGCACATCGGAAATCACGCCGCTGTTTCTGGGTGATGCCCAGACTTCTCTGCTGGTCTTCGGAAAACACGCGGGCGCGCTCGGGGAACAGGGCATCCCCCCACTCCGCGTCCATATAGCCGCGCTCGATCGACTCGCGGTAGCGACGCAGGATCGCGGTCCATTCCTCGGCCGTCTTCAGCGCGCCGTCTGCGAAGCACTCTCCGAAAGCCGTCCGAGTCGGCTTGTTGAGGTGTCCCCAGATGTTTCGCCATGGACCGTTCGGCACATCCTGCCCGCCACGACCGTCGAGCGGATATGGAAACCGCCCCGCCCGGATGTTCGCGGCAGGCCCTTCCCCGCCCGCGTGCGAGAAGGGGTGCTTGCCGGGCAGCAGGATTTTGAACAGCATCACGGCAAGCGCGAACCGATCGTCCTCCGCCGTACGGAGATAGCTGGTGTACGGCTTGCCCTGGTGCACGGCACGGGTGAAGTCGGGCGTTCCGACAGGGCATGGATACCCCTCCACCTGCGCCGAATCGAGATCGACCAGCGATATCGTCGCGTCGGCGCGGACAAGGATGTTCTCCGCATTGATGTCGCCCAATATCATGTTGGCGGCGTGCAACCGGCCGATCGCGGTCGCGACCGACATGGCGGTGGTGACGAGGTCGCGCCGTCGCCAATCGGGAAAATGCTGGCTGAGCAGCGGCCGAATGAAGACCGATCGGGCAAGCGGATAGCCTCCGGCACGCGGCATCAGGTACCCGACAGGCTCGCCTTGCGCGTTGCGCAGCAGGGCCTTGGGCCAGCACAGCGCCGGGTCGACGCAGGGCGCACCGCACATCCGCTCCAGCTTAGCCAGCGTGTGATCGGTCAGCTTGCCCGATTTGTAAATCTTCGCCACGGCGCCTGAAAGGTCGACGGCGTGAACATCGGCCTCTCCCCCGCCCCCGATCCGCTCGGCGAGCCGGACCGCGCCGATGTGGCCAGCCGCCAGAACCGAACCTTGTTCCCCGCACCGCCTCCGCCAGGCTCGCGTGTTGGGTGAGGATTAGGAGGTTGCGACGGTGATGATGGCGGCGCGCGACCTCGACCAGCTCGGCCTGAGGATCGACGCCCGGGTCGCCGAAAACCTCCAGGATCCTATGCGCAAGCATGGCGCGCACCAGGTCACCGGTCTGGGGCGAAGCCGTCGATAGAAGCTCGGCATGTCCCGCTGCGCCGAGGACGATCGGCTTGCCTGCGCGACCTGCGCCGGGCCCCAGCCGATCGCGGATGAACGCCCGCGCCGCATCGTCGTCGAAGCAGCGGTGATCGAGCAGCACCCGGTAATTGTTCAGGTGATAGTCGAGGTTGAGCTGCATCGGTCGGGGCAGAGTAAGCCGGGCCCGTAGACTCGGCAAGCCGGACGGCGAACGCAAGGGTGAGCATTGTGCGGCGGGAAGAAGCCTTGGGGAAGGCCCTCGTTCCGCCGCGGCTAAGCCGCGGCTTCGGCCTCTCGCCCGTGGGTGGACGTACAGAAAGAGAAGGCAAAAGAAAACCTCGCGGCTTATCGCCGCGAGGCTTCGTCGACCGGGTCGGGGTTCGCGGCTTTCGCCGCTTCCCGCCCGCCGTCCGGGCTGGCGCCGTCTCAGGGCTGAGCCAGGCTTAGCCCTGTGCGGCTTAGCCCATGATCTCCTGTTCGAGCTTCTTGGCCATTTCCTCGATGTTCTCCGGCGGCCATCCCGGGATCTCCATCCCGAGCCGCAGTCCCATCGACGACAGCACTTCCTTGATC
>SXHP01000061.1 GCA_005773165.1 Sphingomonadales bacterium
CCATCAGGTGGAGGGGCTGGTGATCGACAAGGGGATCACGCTCGGCCACCTGAAATGGACGCTGGAGACGTTCCTGAAGGCGTTCTTCGAACGCGACGACATCACCTTGCGGCTCCGTCCGAGCTACTTCCCGTTCACCGAGCCGTCGGCGGAGGTCGACGTCGGCTACACTTGGCAAAAGGGCAAGCGCGTGATCGGCGGATCGGAAGGCTGGATGGAGGTGCTCGGCTCCGGCATGGTCCATCCCAAGGTGATCGCGGCGTGCGGGCTCGATCCCGACGAGTGGCAGGGGTTCGCCTTCGGCTGCGGGATAGACCGGCTGGCGATGCTCAAATACGGCATGGACGATCTGCGCGCCTTCTTCGACGGCGATATCCGCTGGCTGAAGCATTACGGCTTCTCCAGCCTCGACGTGCCGACCCTGTCGGGCGGCGTCGGCGCGCAATAGGCCTATACGTCACCCCAGCGACCGCTGGGGTCTCCCCGTGGCGGAGCGCATGCTCCATCGAGAAAGACCCCGGCCCTGGCCGGGGTGACGAGACACAAGATGAAGTTCACGCTTTCCTGGCTGCACGACCACCTCGACACCGACGCCTCGCTCGACGAGATCGTCGAGGCGCTGACCCGCGTCGGGCTGGAGGTCGAAGGCGTCCACAATCCCGGCGAAGCGTTGGCGTCCTTCAGGGTCGCCAGCGTGCTCTCCGCTGCGCCGCATCCGCAGGCGGACAAGCTCCAGGTGCTGTCGGTCGATGCGGGCGATGGCCCGACACAGGTGGTGTGCGGCGCGCCCACCGCGCGTGCCGGGCTGGTCGGGGTGTTCGGCGCGCCGGGCGTGTACGTGCCGGGCGCGGACATCACCCTGAAGGTCGCGGCGATCCGGGGGGTCGAATCGAACGGCATGATGTGTTCAACCCGCGAGCTTCAGCTCGGCGACGAGCATGACGGGATCATCGAGCTCGCCGCCGATGCGCCGGTCGGCACGAGCTACGCGGATTACGCCGGGCTGACCGACCCGGTGATCGACATCAGCGTCACCCCCAACCGCCAGGACTGCATGGGCGTGCGCGGCATCGCGCGCGACCTGGCGGCGGCGGGGCTGGGAACGCTGAAGCCGCTCGACGTCGATCCGGTGATGGGCGAAGGGCCCGGCCCCGACGTGCGGACCGAGAGCGACGCCTGCCCGGCCTTCTATGCGCAGGGGGTGACGGGGCTCACCAACGGTGATGCGCCCGAGTGGATGCAGCGGCGGCTGCGCGCGATCGGGCAGAAGCCGATCTCCGCGCTGGTCGACATCACCAATTACGTGATGTTCGATTCCGGGCGGCCGCTGCACGTCTACGACCGCGCCAAGCTGTCGGGCGGCCTCGTCGCGCGGGCGGCGCGCGAGGGCGAGACGGTCCTCGCGCTCAACGGCAAGGCCTATACCCTGGCCGAGAGCATGACGGTGATCGCGGATGATTCCGCAGTCCACGATATCGGCGGGATCATGGGCGGCGCGGATTCGGGCGTGTCGGCGGAGACGACCGACGTCGTGATCGAATGCGCCTACTTCGACCCCGACGCGATCGCGCGGACGGGGCAGGCGCTCAACCTGACCAGCGACGCCCGCGCGCGGTTCGAGCGCGGGGTCGATCCGGGGTTCCTCGACGACGGGCTCGCGATCGCGACCCGCATGGTGCTCGACCTGTGCGGCGGCAAGGCCAGTGGCGTCACCCGCGCGGGAACGCCGCCGGTCGAGCGCCGCGTCGTCGCCTACGACCCGCACCTCTGCCGCGACCTGGGCGGGCTGCACGTCGCGCCCGAGCGGCAAGCGCGCATCCTGCTGTCATTGGGCTTCACCGTCGGCGCGATCGACCATGCCGACGCGTTCAGCGACGCGCTGTTCGCGACGATCGAGGGCCGTTGGCCGGTGCGCGTTCCGACCTGGCGTCGCGACATCGACGGCCCCGCCGATCTGGTCGAGGAGGTGATCCGCATCGAGGGCATCGACAAGGTTCTCGCAACCCCGCTGTCGCGCCTCCCCGGCGTGGCCCGGCCGACCGCCACGCCCGAACAGAAGCTGGAGCGCCGCGTCCGGCGCGCCGCCGCCGCGCGCGGGCTCGACGAGGCGGTGACGTGGAGCTTCCTGTCCCAAGCCGAAGCCGCGGCGTTCGGCGGCGCGGCATGGACGCTCGCCAACCCGATCAGCGAGGAGCTGAAGGCGATGCGGCCGTCGCTGCTTCCCGGGCTGCTGTCGGCGGCGGCGCGCAACCTCAACCGCGGGGTCGCGTCGGTGCGGCTGTTCGAGCTGGGGCGGCGTTACCTCGCAGACGGCGAACGGGCGACGCTGGGCGCCGTGCTCGCGGGCGAGCGCCGTGCGCGCGAATGGCGCGGGGGCAAGGCGCAAGGGTTCGACGCCTTTGACGCCAAGGCGGAGGCGCTGGCGCTGCTCGCCGCGGCGGGCGCGCCGGTCGACAACCTTCAGGTAATGGGCGACGCCGGAGACGCTTGGCATCCCGGCCAGTCGGGCACGCTCCGCCTGGGGCCCAAGACGGTGCTCGCCGCCTTCGGCATGGTGCATCCGAGCACCGCGAAGGCGTTCGAACTCGACGGCGCGGTAGCGGGGGTCGAGCTGTTCCTCGACGCGATTCCAGCCAAGCGGCAGTCAGGCTTCGCGCGCGCGCCCTATGCGCCGCCCGCGCTGCAAGCGGTGCGTCGCGACTTCGCGTTCGTCGTTCCCGAAGGCCTGGCCGCCGACGCGCTGGTGCGCGCGGTGCGCGGCGCCGACAAGGCGGCGATCACGGGCGCGCGGGTGTTTGACGTCTTCGTCAAAGACGGCGAAACCTCAGTCGGGGTGGAGGTGGTGCTCCAGCCGACGACGGCGAGCTTCACCGACGAGCAGCTGAAGGCGATCGCCGACAAGGTGATCGCCGCTGCGGGCAAGCAGGGAGCGATTTTGCGTGGCTGATTGGATCACGATCTCGAACGACCGGCTCACCGCCGCGATCAATCCGCTCGGAGCCGAGCTGTCGTCGCTCCGCGACGCCGACGGCCGCGAGCTGATGACCGACGCCGATCCGCAATTCTGGAGAGGGCGCGCGCCGCTGCTGTTCCCCGTGGTGGGCCAGCCTTCGGGGGACACGATCCGCGTCGACGGGCAAGCCTATCCGATGAAGAAGCACGGCTTCGCGCGCCGGATGATGTTCACAGAGGTCGAGCGCGGGGCCGAGCACGTCCAGTTCCGACTGACCGACGACGCCGAGACCCGCGCGCGCTATCCGTTCGCCTTTCGCCTAGACGTCGCCTTTCGCCTGAGCGGCGCGACGCTGTCGACCGAGGTGACGGTCGCGAACCCGGCCGACACGCCGTTGCCCGCGAGCTTCGGCTTCCACCCCGCCTTCGCCTGGCCGCTGCCGTTTGGCCGTGATCGCGCGGACCACCGCCTCACCTTCGTCGCCGACGAGCCGGACAGCCTCCGCGTCATCGCCGACGACGGCACGATCGCCGCGGACAAGCGCCCGACCCCGCTCGACGGCCGCACGTTGCGGCTGACGGACGCGCTGTTCGCGCGCGATGCGCTGGTCTGGGATCACGTCCGGTCCGACCGGGTGACCTACGGCGCAAGCGACGGTCCGCGGCTCGAGATCGCCTTTCCGGACACCCCGATGCTGGGCGTCTGGACCAAGCCCGGCGCGCGCTACGTCTGCGTCGAGCCGTGGCACGGCATCGCCGATCCTGAAGGCTTCACCGGCGAGTTCCGCGACAAGCCCGGCGTGTTCGAAGTGGCGCCCGGAGGCGAGAAGCGCATCGCGATGAGCGTGACGCTTGTCGGTTGAGGCGAACAGGCGAGCAGCGTATGTCGGCCATGTGGATGATGACGACTTCTGCGATCCCGAACTCGAGGGAGCTTTCGCCGCGCAAGTCGCAAGCGGCGTGTTCACAAGCGTCGAAGAAGCGCGAGCAGACTTCTTCGCGGGCTTGGACGTATCGATCGCTCAGATCGATGCTGGCGAGACGGAAGATCTGGAAGTTGTCGCCGCCAGATTGATGGAGCGTTATGCTCACTGGCCACGCGCCGCCGAGTGAAGGTGCGTATCAGCGCCCAGGCGCAGGCGGACCTCGTGCAGATCAGCGACTGGATTGCGGAAGACGATCCAGATGCAGCCGTTCGCTTCGTTGAGGCGCTGACCGCCAAGGCGATCGAGATCGGCGAGATGCCGCTCGCCTTTCCGCTCTTAACCCGACGTTACGGCGTCGACGTCCGCAAACGAAGCTACCGCCGCTACTTGATCTTCTACACCGTGACGCGCTCAGGAGTGACAGTGGCCCGAGTCGTGCACGGGATGCGCGATCTAACTTCATTGTTCGGAATCTCATGACCTCCCCCCGCCGTACCTTCGCGATCATCTCGCACCCCGACGCCGGCAAGACGAC
>SXHP01000062.1 GCA_005773165.1 Sphingomonadales bacterium
GCAGGGCGTCGCCTATCATGCCGGGCAGCTCGGCATCCCGGCGACGATCGTCATGCCCGTCACGACGCCGACAGTGAAGGCGCAGCGCACCGCCAAATTCGGCGCCGAGGTGATCCTGTCGGGCAAGACCTTCGCCGAGGCGTCCGAAGCAGTGCCGGAGCTGATCGCGGCGCGCGGCCTGACATTGGTCCACCCGTTCGACGACGATCTGGTGATCGCGGGACAGGGCACGATCGCGCTGGAGATGCTGCGGGTGCAGCCCGATCTCGACGCGCTCGTGGTCGCGGTCGGCGGCGGCGGGCTGATCTCCGGCATGGCGGTCGTGGCGCGGGCGCGCGCGCGTCCGCTCGAGGTGATCGGCGTCCAGAGCGCGCGCTTTCCGTCGATGGCCGCGCATCTGGGCAAATGGAGCGGGGGCGTGCCCGGCGGCGCGTCGATCGCGGAAGGGATCGCGGTGGCGGTCCCGGGCCGGCGCACCGCGCTGCATGCGGCGGCGCTGGTCGATGACATGATCGTGGTCGACGAGGGGCGCATCGAGACCGCGATCGCGCTGCTGCTGCAGATCGAGAAAACGCTGTGCGAAGGCGCCGGGGCCGCGGGTCTGGCGGCGGTGCTGGCGCAGCCCGAACGCTTCGCAGGACGCAAGGTCGGATTGGTGCTGTGCGGCGGCAACATCGACAACCGGCTGCTCACCGCGGTGCTTCAGCGCCAGATGGTGCGCGACCGCAAGCTGTTCCGCCTGCGCGTCCAATTGTCCGATCAGGCGGGCACGCTGGGCCAGCTGTGCACCGAGATCGGCATGGCCGGGGGCAACATCAACACCGTCGTCCACGACCGCACGTTCCTGGTCAACGACGCCAAATCGGCGCGGGTCGAGCTGGAGGTGGAGGTCGTCGATCCCGCGGTTCGCACGACGATCGAGGAGCGGCTGACCGCACTCGGCTTCGTGGTCGAGACGGAGGTCCGCTGACCGGGCCGCGCGCCCCGCTGCTTGACAAGATTTGTCAGACACTTTTACTTCTTGCCCGAGCGCTCTTGTCGTGCGGGCGACGGGGCCGGAGGGGTCGAGACGATGCGCGACGGACGCCTGATGCGGGGCAAGCGGCGGGCTTTCGGCCGCGGAACGATCGGCGGGAGCGTTTGGCGAGCGGCGTCGCTGATCCCGCTCGCGCTCCTCGCCGCAGCGCCGGTCCATGCCGCCGAACCCGCGCGCGCGCCGCTGCGCATCTACTTAGCGCCCGACGACCACACCGATTACATGTGGACCGCGGACGAGCAGGCGTATGCGCGCGCGCACGTCGACATGCTCGATTACTATCTCGATCAGGCCGACAAGACCGATCGCGATCCCGCGGCATTTCGCAGCAAGTGGTTCGCCGACGGGTCGTTCTGGATCTGGACCTATGAGCAGCGCAAAAGCGCCGCCGCCTTTGAGCGGCTGATGCGCCGCATCGGCGACGGCGCCATCGGCGTTCCGCTGAACGCGTCGGTCTCCGCCTACGGGGGCACGCCGACCGAAGCGGTGCTTCGCGGCATGTATTACGCGGGCGATCTGC
The DNA here is from genome assembly GCA_005773165.1 of Sphingomonadales bacterium. GTDB lineage: Bacteria > Pseudomonadota > Alphaproteobacteria > Sphingomonadales > Sphingomonadaceae > Sphingomonas. The sequence goes on from SXHP01000062.1 coordinate 1,557, forward strand.
AACGCCGCTTCGGGGTGCGCCTGCCGCTGGCGATCGCGATGGAGACGCAGACGCTGCCGTACGGGCTGGGCGCGCTGTGGGCGGGCGCGGGCGCGCGGTACAGCTGGAAGGGGGTGTGCACCTGCCTGACCAAGATCGACGCCACCGCGGAACGGCCGCACGAGATCTATTGGTGGAAAGGCGACGACGGCAGCCGGCTGCTGATGAAGTGGAACACGAACCTGGGCGGCGACCAGGTGATCGGCAGCTATGCCGAGGCGCGCGAACCGGCGGCGCAGATCAGGCTGGTCACCGGCGACCCGGTGTTCAAGCGGCGCTGGCCCTATGACGTGATCGGAATCTTCGGGCACGGCTGGGACGATCTGACGACCAGGACCGATCTGTTCCCCAAAGTCGCGCGCGCCGAGTCGAACCGCGAGCGTCAGGTGATCGTGTCGAACATGACCGACTTCTTCGAGGATTTCGAGCGAACCCATGGCGCGAAGCTGCCCGAACAATCGGCGAGCTTCGGCAACGAATGGGACCTGTACACCGCGTCGGTGCAGGGGCTCGCCTCGCGCGTGCGGCGGGCGGTGGAGAAGCTGCGCTCCGCCGAGAGCATGGCGAGCATGGTCGTCGCGCAGAAGCCGCAGTTCATGGCGGCGCGCAAGGCGGCGCGCGACCAGGCGTGGATCAATCTGGGGATGTTCTGGGAGCACGACTGGACCGCGGACTCGCCCCACGTCTCCAAACGCGCCCGCACCGAATGGGCGCGGCGGCTGGTCGGCGAGATCGAGCGCTATGTCGATGCGCTGCATGCCGACAGCGCGGCGGCGCTTTCCGGTCTGATCGCCGCCGGGGCTGCGGACAAGCGCTTCTTCGTGTTCAACCCGCTGGGCTGGACGCGATCCGACGCCGCCGACCTTCCGCTTGCGGACGAGAGCCCGGTGCATGCCGTGGATCTGGTGAGCGGGAAGGAGGCGGCGTCGCAGATCGTCTCCGCAGGCGGACGGCGGATGCTGCGCCTGTGGGCGCAGGACCTGCCGCCGGTCGGATACCGCGTGTACGCGCTCCGCGCCGGACCGGGCGCGGCCTTTCCGCCCGCCGCCACCGCGACCCCCGGCGTCGCGGATCCGTCGCCGTGGAAGATCAAGGGCATGCAGGTCGAGAACGCGGCCTATCGCATCAACGTGGCGGGGCGCGGCGCGCTGCTGAGCCTTGTCGACAAGACGCGGGGCGACCGCGAGTTCCTGCGCCAGGGTTTCGGCGAGCGGACCAACGATCTGGGCCTCGACATCGAAGGCGAGACGATCGTCGAAAGCGCCGGGCCCGTCTCGCTGACGGTGCGCGCCGAAAGCGCGAGCCCGCTCAAGCACACCACCCGCGTCACACTGTACCGGGCGTCGCGGCGGATCGACATCAGCAACGAGATCACCCAGAATTTCGACGGCGCGCACGCCTGGGCCTTTTCGTTCGCGCTGAAATCGCCGGTGGTGCGCCATGAGGAGATCGGCGTCGTCGCGACCGCCGCGACCAAGGAGAACGGCGGCCATTATTCGTCGACCTTGTCCAATCTGGAATGGCTGTCGCTCAACCACTTCGCCGACATGAGCGAGCCCGGCGGCGCAGGGGTGACGCTGTCGAACGCCGATCTGGCGTTCATGAAGCTTGGCAACAGCGTCAGCGTGAAGGGCCGCACGACGCTCGACACCGCGACGCCGATGCTGCGGGTGCTGGCGGGCGGCCAGATCGACGGACCGCAGGCGGGCATCCCGGGACAGGGCGGCGACACCTATTTCCTCCAGCGGTTCGCGCTGCAGACGCACGGCGGGTACAATCCGGCCGCGGCGATGCGGATGGCGCTCGAGCACCAGAACCCGCCGGTCGCCGCGATGCTGCGGGGCGGAGCCGCGCTGCCCGCGAAGACGCTGTCGCTGCTGCGCAACTCCAATCCCGACGTGCTGCTATGGGCGCTGAAGCCAGCCGAAGCGGGGCCGTGCGAGGGGCTGACGGCGCGGGTGTGGAACGTCGGCGCGTCGCCGCAGACCTATCGGCTCGGCCTGTCCGGCGGCATCGCGCGAGCCTTCGCCGCGACGCATGTCGAGGTCGACCAGGCGGCGATCCCGGTGTCGAACGGAGAGGTGACGCGAACCGCGAACGCCACCCAGATCCAGACGCTCCGCCTCCTCCCGGCGAAGCGGAGCCGCGCCGGCTGCGCGCGGAGCGCCGCGCCCCTTCGCTCTGCCGAGCAGCCGTAGGAATTGGCGCCGCGGATGGTTGAGCGGGCTTGCTAAGGTTGCACCGCAGGGTCGAGCCGGTCCGGTGTTGAAACAGCGGTGCCCGGAGCGCGGCCAGGCCCGTGCGGGGCGGCGTGGGATTCGCGGCGGATCAGTTGGTGATCCACGACGAGGTGCTTCGGCTGCGAGGCGGGCGTTTTCGAGGAGCGGGACCGGATTTCGCCGATCAGCAGGTCCAGCGCCAGCCGCGCCATGTCCATGATCGGCTGGCGGATGGTGGTCAGCTCCGGAAAGATGGACGTGGCGAGGGCGGCGTCGTCGAAGCCGCACACCGTCAGGTCGCGCGGCACGTCGAGACCGCGCCGGTGGGCGACCGCGACGACCGCGGCGGCCATGTCGTCGTTCGACGCGAAGATCGCCGAAGGTCGGCTCGGCCGGGCCAGCAGCTCCTCGGCCGCCGCGAGCCCCGACCTGTAGGTGAACAAGCCGTCGGCGATCAGTTCGGGATCGTCCGGGAGCCCCGCTGCGGCAAGCGCGGCGACATGCCCCGCCAGACGCTCGGCGCTGGCGGACTGGATCGGATTGCCCACGATGAACCCGATCCGGCGATGGCCAAGCGCCAGGAGGTGCTCCGTCATATCAAAGGCCGCGCGAAAGTCGTCGATGCAGACCGACAGCGCCCAATCGGGGGCGCGGCTGGTCGCGATCGCGACCACCGGCGCGCCGCCGGTCTTCAGCGCGTCGAGCAGCGGCGGCCAGTCGGCCAGCGGCGGGGTGACCACGACGCCGTCCAGGCGGCTGCGGCCGAGCCAATCGAGCGCCGATCCGACGCCCGCATCCATGTCGCACCCCTGGATGATCAGTTCGGCGCTGCGCGAGCTCGCCTGATTGAGCGCGCCGATCAGGAAATCGGTGAAGATGCCGAACGGCGGCGGCGCATAAAGGACGCCGATCCGCAGCTTGTCGCCGCGGGCGAGCGCCCGGGCGGCGGGATTGGGGACGAAGCGGAGCGCGCTGATCGCCTGCGCCACGCGCTCGCGGGTCGCTTCGCGGACGGAATGGCCGCCGTTGATGACCCGGCTGACGGTCATCGGGGAAACGCCCGCCGCTTTCGCCACATCGGCGATCGTCGGCGTGCCGAACCCTCTCAGTTCCCCTCCACCGCCCGCGTCCATCTCGTCCTTCACCCTTGCTTCGCTCCACGGCCCGCAGTCTGACTAATTCAGTGGCGCAAAGCAGGGCGCGAGTCACGCACAGGCGTCGGTCGCGGTCGCCGCCGATCGACCGGGCCGCGTGGAACGCTCGCCACTCACCGCCGAGACGCCGCCGCCTCCGGTCCGTCGCGCTCCGATCGGCGGAAGCCGAACCGCCGCTCCAGTTCCGCCCGCGTGAACAGTCTGGGGGCTGCGTCGCTGCGCAGATTGCCGGTCTCCAGCCGAAACACGCCGGGCCGCACCTCGCGGTACCAGGGGCGGTCGGTCGGCGCGGCGTACGTCCGCAGATAGACGAGGTACTCGTCGAGCGTGCGGAAGCCGCGACCGCGGGCGTGCGGGAGGCCGTGGACGAGAGACGCGTTCCCGGCCGCCGGCTTGCGCAGCGTCTGCCGCCAGGAGCGGTCGACCTTGCCCTCCTGCGCCGCCGCGGGGAGCGGGGCCAGAACGACGAGCGCGGCAGCCGTCGCCGCCCCCATGCTGCAAGTCCGGCACCATTTCACATCGCAACCTTTCTTTAAGATCTTGGCATTGCGGTCCGGCGGAATTCGTGATCTTGTCGCTGCAGGGCCCCGGGGCGGGACGATCCAGAACGAGAATAATGGGAGACGTTGCGATGTACATCGACACCTATGCGCTTGGCGAGGCCAAGGCCGAGGCAGGGATTGAGGAGCTGGATTCGCTGGCTCTGCTGAAGGGCAAGTCGGCGGTGGCGCGCAACCGCGCCTTTGACGTGCCGACCGAGATCATGGGCAGCGCGATCGGCACGCTGAGCGTGCCGAGCACGGTGGCGGCGCCGCCGTCCTCGTCGGACGCGCGGATCACCGGCCGGATCGAAGAAGGCGAGGGCGGCGACGTCTATGGGCTGACGCTCACCGCGGGCCAGACCTATTCCTTTTCGCTGCGCGGCGTCGGCGACGACGGCATCGACGATCCCCTGTTCGCGCTGTTCGACGGCGAGGGCGAGCTGATCGACTTCGACGACGACGGCGGCGCGGGGATCGCCTCGCTCTACACCTTCACCGCGACCGCGACGGGCACCTATTTCCTGCTCGCGCAGACCTTCACGCCCGCCGACATCGGCGACTATACGCTCGACGTGTGGCTGCAGCGGCCCGCCGACCAGGTGCCCGACACGTTCGAGGGCGCAGTGACGATCAGCGAAGGCACGACCTTCGGCCATATCGAGGCGAGCGAAGACGTCGACACCTACAAGGTGTTCCTGGAAGCGGGCAAGTTCTACACCTTCCAGCTGGCGGGCGGCGCGGACTATAACACCGACTTCTCCGACCTGCCGCCGGGCGAGCTCGACACGATCCTGGCGCTCTACAGCCCGACGGGAACGCTGCTCACCTTCAACGACGACATCGCGTTCCCGAACGACATCAGCTCCAGCCTGTCGTTCGTCGCGGACACCAGCGGCTTCTATTATCTCGACGTGCTGGCGTACGAGGATCAGACCGGCGGCTACACGCTCGACGTGACGGAGGTGAACCCCGGCGACTTCGACCCGCTCGATTCGATCACCTGGTTCAATGCCGACAACATTCCGACGACCGTCGTGGACGGCGTCGAGACCGCCTATGTCTATTTCGGCGATTCGGACGAGAACTTCGGCCAGACCAACGACGCCGGCGACGGGCCGATGATCACCATCGACTGGAACGCCTTCGAGCGGCAGCAGATCATGGTGGCGCTGGAGGAATACACCCGCATCCTCGGCATCAACTATGTCGTGACCGACGACGTCGACCAGGCGACGTTCCGCCTGCTGAAGACCGAATCGGAGCAGTACGGCGCGTATTTCTTCCCGCAGGACCCGGCGTTCGAGGAGGACCAGGGCGTCGGCGTGTTCAACGTGCTGTCGGGCGGCTGGAGCCTGCCGGGGCAGGCGAGCCTGCTGGAGGGCGGCTATTCCTTCGCGGTGATGCTGCACGAGTTCGGCCACGCGCACGGCCTGTCGCACCCGCACGACACCGGCGGCGGATCGGACGTCATGCTCGGCGTCACCGGCCCGGATTCGCTCGGGGTCTTCGACCTGAACCAGGGCGTCTACACCGTCATGTCGTACAACGACGCCTGGGAGACGCATCCCGACGGCCCGACCCCCTATACCCGCGCCAACATCGACAGCGGCTGGTCGGGGACGCTCAGCGCGTTCGACATCGCGGTGCTCCAGCAGCGCTACGGTGCGGTGGCGCGCGAAACGGGCAACACCGTCTACAATCTGGGCGACGCCAACGACCAGGGCACCTTCTACCAGACGATCTGGGACTCCGCGGGCACCGACGAGATCCGTTACGACGGCGCGCGCGCGACGCAGATCGATCTCACCGCGGCGACGCTCGACTACAGCCCGACGGGCGGCGGCGTGGTGTCGTTCGTGGACAAGATCTGGGGCGGCTACACGATCGCCAACGGCGTGGTCATCGAGAACGCCACCGGCGGATCGGGCAACGACGTGCTGCTCGGCAATGCGGCGGCGAACGTGCTGACGGGCAACCAGGGCGCGGACATGCTGATGGGCCGGGGCGGCGACGACACGCTGGCGGGCGGCATCGGCGACGATACGCTGGACGGCGGCGAGGGCAACGATACGCTGGAGGGCGGCGCGGGCACCGACACCATGCGCGGCGGCATCGGCAACGACAGCTACCGCGTCGAGCAGGCCGGCGACCAGGTCATCGAACTCGCCGGCGAGGGCACCGACACCGTGATCACGACGCTGTCCAGCTACACGCTGGGCGACGCGGTGGAGGCGCTCGAGTTCCTGTCCGACGTCGCCTCCACCGGCACCGGCAACGCGCTGAACAACACGCTGACGGGGCGCGGCGGCAACGACACGCTGAACGGCGAGAACGGCGCCGACACGCTGATCGGCAACCGCGGCAACGACACGCTGAACGGCGGCAGC
>SXHP01000063.1 GCA_005773165.1 Sphingomonadales bacterium
ACCAGGGTCACCGCCGTCGCCCCGCTGCCGATCACGACGACGCGCTTGCCCGCGGTGTCGAGGTCCTGGGGCCAGAATTGCGGATGGACGATCCGCCCGCCGAAGCGCTCCGCGCCGGGGAACTCGGGCGAATGCCCCTTGGCGTAATCGTAATAGCCCGAGCACAGGTTGAGGAAATTGCAGGTGAAGGCGAACGTGCCGTCCGGCCCCTCGCCCTCGACCGTCCAGCAAGCGTCGTCGGTCGACCACGCCGCCGATCGAACGCGACGGCCGAAGCGGATATGCCGGTCGATGCCGTAAGTTCGCGCGGTGTCCTCGATATAGTCCCGGATCGCCGCGCCGCCCGCGATCGACTGCTCGGCGGTCCATGGGTGAAACGCGAAGCCCAGCGTGTGAATGTCCGAATCGGAGAGGATGCCGGGTTAACGGATCAGGTCCCACGGTCCCCCGATCGCCTCACGGCCTTCCAGGATCACATAGCTTCGGTCCGGGCAGCGCGTCTGCAGGTGATAGCCGGCGCTGATGCCGGAGATACCGGCGCCGACCACCACAACGTCGAAATGCTCCATCGCGCCCTCCTCCGGTTCGGCCCAACCGGTTGCAGATCACGACCTATCGCATCGGAGGAGACGTGTCAGTAATCCTTCGAATAGCGCACGCTCGCCGCGGTGCCGCCGAACGACCCGGTCGACGACAGCACGCTGAGCGCGCGGGTGAGCGCGATCTCGAGCTGGGTCGCGGTGAAGCCGCGCGCGTCGGTGACGATCTCCACGTAGATGTTGTCGGTCAGGTACTTGCCCGCCGCGAGACTCGTCCCACGCCCGGTCGCGTCGTCCGCACCCAGAATGCGCAACCGGTCGAATCCGGTCGCCGATCGCAGCTTACCGAGCGGGTTCAGCCCTCCCCCGCTCGACGGGCGCAGCGAGTTGAGGGCGGCGGCGAGCTGGATCGCCTCGGTCGCGGACAGGTTCTCGGGCGAGCTGCCGAACAGCAGGCGGCTGAGCACCTCGTCCTGCGGCAGCGTCGGTGAAGAGGTGAAGCTGATCTGCGGACGCTGGCCGGTGCCGGTGATATTGATCACCGCGGTGATCCCGCTGGCGGTGGTCGACGCCTGGATGTTGATGTCCGGATCGGTCAGCGCGCCGCCGCGGAAGCGGACGGTGCCCCGGTTCACCTCGAAGCGTTTGCCCGCGAAGCTGTACGTGCCGCGGATCAGGTCGAGCCCGCCGGTGATCACCGGCGCGGTGCTCGTGCCGCCCACGCGCAGGTCCATCTCCCACTCGGACTCGAGCCCCATGCCGGAGACGAACAGCTGATTGTTCGCGCGGATGCGGAGGTCGAGCCTGAAATTGCCCGGCGGGGTCGCAGGCGTCGGCCGGTCGGTGGACCGCGCGATGCGGATCTGGCTGCGGCGGCGTACGCCGGTCAGTTCGGGCACCTCGGCCGCGCCCTGCTTGATGATCTGGTAGCGCGCCTCGGGGATGCGCAGGTCGCCCTGGATCAGCCCGCCCTGCGGTCCGTTGGTCAGCCGCATCGTGCCGCTGGCGGTCGCGCCGAGCGAGTCGCTCCGCGCCAGCCGCGCATTGTCGAGCGTCGCGCGGAAGTCGATCGGGAAGCCGCTCGCCGCCGCCAGGCCGATCGAGCCCTGCGCCTTGACCGTGCCGTCGCCCGCGCGCGCGTCGAGCGTCGTGATCTCCAGCCGGTCGTTGGTGAACCGCCCGGCGAGCCGCATCTGGGTCAGCCGCGTGCCGTACGCCTCATTGTCATAGGTGAGATTGTCCGCGCGGATCAGCCCGTTGATCCTCGGCGCGCGCACCTGCCCGGAGAAGTCCGCCGCCAGCGCGATCGGCCCGTTGAGCTGCTGATTAGGCAGCGCCGCGAAGCTGAACAGCACCGCGGACGGCCCGTTGTAGCGAATGCCGCCGCCCAGCGGCGCGGCGAGCAGGCGGGTCGACCACGATCCCGCGCCCGGCGGCAACGGGTTGAGCGTCGCGACCATCCGCCCGACGACGCTTGGGCCGCGGCGGATCAACGCACGCGCCTGTCCGCCGCTCTGATCGAGCGTTCCCTGAAACACGACGTCCACCGCCTGCGACACCGCGGCGAGCCCGGTCCGTTGGAAATTGCGGACGGTCAGCCGCGCGTCGGCGGTCGGGAAGCTCGATGCGGTCGCCTGCGCGAAGTCGAGGCTTCCTGCCGCCTGCCCCGCGATGCCCAGGTTCGGCAGCAGCGCGTTGGCGAAAGCGAGATCCAACCGGTCCAGCCGCGCCTGCACCGCCAGGCCCGGCCCGTAGCGCCCGGCAAGCCGCAACGACCCGCCGTTCGCCCCGCCGAAGTCGAGCCGCGTCGGCGCGAGCTGGTACCCACCCCGCACGCCGCGAACGCGCGCCGGGTTGACGGTGCGGAACGGCACGTTGTTCGCCTGCCCCTGCGCCGCGATCAGGTAATCGTTCGGCGCGAGCTGCGCGTTGACCGCGACGCGGAACGGCACGCCGCTCGATCCGGTCACCAGCGCCTGCGCGGTTCCGCGCCCGCCGACATAATTAACCTTGGCCCGCGCCGCCTCGATCACCACCGTGTTATAACGCGTGTCGCCGATCTGGACGTCGGCGACCACCTGCGGCGTCGGAGTCAGCACCGCGCTGGCGTTGACGATCGCGCGCCCGATGGTGAAGTCGGCCACGCCCGGCACGATCGCGTTGAACGCGCGCGCCGCCACGTCGGCGCGCTGGTACCCGCCCTGGTTCGCCAGCCGCACGTCGCCGGTCAGGCCCTGACCCGCAAAGCGCAGATTACCCGCGAACGGCCCCGCCGCGGTCTGCACCAGACGCCCGCTCGCCGCAATCCCGGCGAACACCACGCGCCGCACGTCGATCGCGAGCTGCGCCCCCGGCCGCACCAGCACGTCGGCGGTGAACGGCCCGTAGTCGGTCCCGCCGCTCGCGCTCACCGCATAGGCGCCGCCCCGCCCGACGATCCGCGCCTGAACGTTGACCAGCCCGACCCCGACCCCCGGCCGCGCCGCGCGCACCACCACTACGGGCGCGAGCGCGGTGCCGGTGATCCGCGCGGTGATCGGCCCGTATTGCGTTGAATAGGCGTCCGCGTCGACCAGCACCTGGCCCGAATCGAGCACGTAGCGTCCCGACCCCCGCGTGATCCGGAATTGCGGCGCGGTCATCCTGACGCCCGAGAAGGTCACCACCCCCGCCGGATCATAGCCGACGTCGGCGCGCACCGTTGCATTACCGCCCAGGAACGTCCTCAAGCCGTCGTTGAAGATCTGCCGCGACTGCGCAACCACCCGCCCCTTGATCCCGAAGCCGTTCGGCGTCGTCACCAGCTCGGCGTCGGTGGTCAGATTGACGATGCCGATGCTCTCGACACGGTAGTTATTGATCCGCCCTTTCAGCGCGCCGGTGTAGCGCCCGGTCGCGACGTTGGCGGCGAGGATCGCGGTCGCGTCGATGTTGTCGGATCGGATGCGCAGATTGTCCGACAGGATGTTGGGCATCTGGATCGCCAGATCGCCCTGGATCGTCGCGTTGTTGGCGAGCCCGCCGACCGCAGCGTTCAGGCCAACGATACGCCTGGCGCGCGCGTTGACCGGCACGAGGATGCGATCGGCGTTCACCCGCGCCAGCCCCTCGGCGTAGAAGTTCTCCACCCCCATCTCGCCGAAGCCGATCGCGCCCGCGCGGACCTTGTAGTCGACCGTCGGGGTCGCGAACGCGCCGTCGAGCACCAGACGCGCGGTGACGTCGCGCCCGCGCAGATTGGGCGCGATCGCGCCCGGCGTCAGCAGCTTCATGTCGACCGCGAAATCGCCGAATCGGCTGTTGGCGAGGTCGAGCAGCCCGCCCGCATCGACCGCCAGCGCATCCGACTTCAGCGTCATGCGCGTGTCCGCGCGCCGCTCGTTCAGCGTCGTGTCGATCCTGACGTCGAGCTGCGGCGCGGTCAGCCGCTCGACCGGTCCCTGCAGGTACAGCCCCGGCCGGGTCACGCCCTGCACTGCGATCTGCCCGTTCCGCGCGGTCACCCCCAGATTGGCGAGCTCGCCGCCGCCCAGCGTCGCGACCGCGCGCCCCCGCCACGCCGCCCAGCTCCCGCGACCGTCGACAGACACCGCCAACGGCGCGGTCAGCCCGCCCATCGTCGCGACAACGCCGCCGGTCGGCGCCCGCAGTTGCACGTTGACGTCGAGCTTGTTGTCGTCGGGCACCGCGTCGAGCCGCAGCACCAGCCGGTCGCCCCCTGCGACCCCCGGGCTGCGCAGCGCCTGCGCGTTGGCGACGAGCTGCGCGCGCCGGTCGGCGATATGCGCCTCTCCGTCTATGCTCAGCACATGCGTCCGCCCCGTCACCGGCGCCCCGATGACGAACCGCGCGATCTTCAGGCGGTTGACGTCGATGTCGAGGTCGGGAAGCAGCGGCGCTTCGGGGTCGCTCGGCTGCGGGATCAGCTCGGGCCGCCGCGCCAGCGTCACCAGCCCAGCCGACAGCGAGCGCACGTCGACATGGTTGCGGATGAACGCGAATGGCCGCCAGTCGACGTCGAGCCGCGGCGCGGTCAGGAACACGCCCTTTGGGTCCGACACCCGCAGATCGGTCAGCACCATCTTGCCGTAGAGCGACCCGCCGATCCGCCCGACGCGGATGTTGAGCCCGGTCGCGGTCTTGTATTCGCCGATCTGGTTGGCGACGAAGCGGCGGCCGGGATCGGTGTTGATCCCGAACAGCACCACGAGCGCCAGCGCGATCAGCCCCAGGATCACGACGCCGATCCATTTCAGGATGCGCAGCCACAGCGGTCGCTTGGCGGCGGTCTCCGAGGTATCGGCGGCGGGCGCGACGTCCTCGACCATCAGAACGCCTGCCCGATCGAGATATAGAGCGCGATCCGCCCGTCACCCTCACGCTTGTTCAGCGGCGTCGCGACATCGACCCGCAAGGGTCCGAAATTGGTGTAGAACCGCCCGCCGATCCCCGCGCCGAACTTCAGGTCCGACCCGCTCGGGAAGGTGCTGGCGTAACTGTTGCCCGCGTCGATGAACGGCACGATGCCGAAGTCGCCGAATCGGTAGCGCGCCTCCAGCGCGAATTCGTTCAGCGAGCGCCCACCCACCGGATCGCCGTTCGGATCGAACGGCCCGAGCCGCTGAAAGCCGTAGCCCCGCACCGACCCCCCGCCGCCGCCGTAATAGCGGCGCGACGGCGCAAGGTCGTCACGGTCGATGCCGAAGATCGATCCCGCCCGCGCGCGCCCTGCGATGACGATGCTCTGCCCGACCGGATAATAAGCGGTGCCCTCGATCATCGTCCGCGCATAGGGCCGCACCGCGCCGCGCACCGACGCCTCCGGACTCACATTCACCTTCAGACGGAAGCCGCGCGTCGGATTGAGCAGACTGTCCGACTTGTCCCACATCGCCTGGCCGGGCAACGCCGCGATGCCATAGGTGCCGCGCTCGCGCCGCCCCAGACCAAAGTCATAGACGCTCTCGTTGGTCCCGACCAATTCGACCCCGAACGAATAGGTGAACGGCTTCTGCCAGATCGGCGTGGAATCATAGCTGATCCGCCCCGACAGCGTTCCGGTGAAGGCGTCGAACGCGTCATAGCTCTGGTGCAGCGCGGAGGCGACCAGCGTCACCGTCCGGTCGCGCTTGCCAGCATTCTGGCGGCGGAAGGTCGCCGACGCGCCCTGCTGCTGCGTCCCCGCGATCGCGGTCGCGATCAGCGCGCCTTCGGGCGGGAACAGGTTGCGGTGGGTCCAGCTGCCCTCCAGCGCGATCCCCTGCCCCGTCGAATAGCCCCCTTGCGCGAACAGCGTCCGCGCCGGTCCCTTGGTCTGGCGCACCAGCAGGTCGACCTGCTCGGTCCCGTCCGGTCCCGCCCGCCCGCTTCGCACCGGCTCGACCGATACGGTGCGGAACAGGCCGGTCGCGACCAGCGCGTCGCGCAGGTCGTCGGTCTTGCGGTTGTCGTAGAGCTCGCCCGGCTCGAAGCGGGGAAATACGTTCAGGTGCTTCAGATCGAACACCGGGTCGCCCTCGGTGGTCAACTGCCCGAAGGACGATCGCGGCCCCGTGTCGACCGGCAGCGTGTACGCGCCGACCGCGTTCGGCGACTGGTCCTCCAGCAGGATGTCGCGCTCGCCGACCTTGACGAAGGGATAACCCTGCTGCGGCAGCTTCAAGGAGACGTTCGCCTCGGCCCCCTGGATGCGGTCCGCCTGGATCGGATCGCCCACCTTCAGCGGCAGCTCGCGCCGCACCAGCCCCTCGGGCACGGTCGGGTCCGCATTCACCGTGATCGACGACAGGGTGTAAAGCCGCCCGGGCGACGCGGTCACCGTCGCGCGCAGCTTGCCCACCGAGCGCGGCGACCCCGCGGGGATCGTCTCCACCGTCGAGATCGCGGTCGCGTCATAATAGCCGAGCGACCGCATCAGCCTGACCGCGAGCGCCTCGTCCTCCTTCGCGCGCGCGCCGACCTGGGTCGCGTTCGCCGCCTTGCCGTCGCCCTCCTCAAGCGCCGACAGCTCCTCGAACCGGCCCGCCAATTCGAGCTCGTCCAGCCCCTTGATCACCGTTTCATACCGGATCTCGGGCGCATTCTCGTCGGCGATGTCGGCCGCGGTGACCAGCGGCGTGGTGTCCACCGTCGCCAGCGGCTGCAGCGGGGTCGTCAGTTCCGGGTCGACCGCCTCGACCGGCGCCAGCGTATCGCCGGTCACAGGCGCAGGCGTGGACGAGGACGGCGCATCCGGCGCCGGCGTCATCTGCTCCAGCGGCGCGTTGATGTCCCCCGACAATGGCGGCAGCGCGGCGTCGAACGTCGCTTCGGGAACAATCGGCCCTTCCCCCGCCGGCGCACCGTCCGGCGTTGGCGCCGTCTCGGGACGGGGCGCGTCGGGACCTTTCGCGGGCGCGCTCCCCGGTTGCGCGATCTGGCCGAGCGCCGGCGCGGCGGCGGCGAGCGCAAGCGCCATCCAATAGTGCCGCCCCATCGCCCGTCCGAACTGCAACGCCGATACCCCCTTGACCCGGAGAAGCGCCCGTCCTCGGACTACCCCCACCTACGCGCGCAACGCAGGGACGGGGTTTTGGTTGCGGCGACGTTTACGGTCAAGCGTTTAGCGCCTTCGCCTGCCGCCGAAAGGCGTGAAGTAGCGGCTCGGTATAGCCGTTCGGCTGCGCTGTGCCCTCGAACACCAGCGCCAACGCCGCGCGGTACGCGGGACCCTCCTCGTTGCCGCCCAGCGGGCGGTAGAGCGGATCGCCCGCATTCTGCGCGTCGACCTTGGCCGCCATCCGCGCGAACGCCGCCTCCACCTCGCCGCGGGTCGCGATGCCGTGGAGCAGCCAGTTCGCCATGTGCTGCGACGATATGCGCAGCGTCGCGCGATCCTCCTTCAATCCCAC
>SXHP01000064.1 GCA_005773165.1 Sphingomonadales bacterium
GGAGATCAGCTCGGAGGTCGGCAGGCCGTAGCCTCGGTAGCCCATCGCGATCTTGGCGACGAGGCGAAGGTGCGAGGTGACGAGCTGCGCCGCCGCCTCCGGATCGCCATGCTCCTGAAAGCGCTTGGCGAGCATGTACTCCTGCTCGGGCTGGAGCAGCGGAAACTTGCGGATTTCGGACAGGTAGCGGTTGAGGCTGGCCTCTCCGCCCAGGGCCGGGACCGTTGCCGGTACGTTAGACTTCGCCATGATGGTCCTTCCCTTGGCATTCGCGCCGCAATGCGGCGTGGAATGCGTTAATCTATACGTGAAGACGGGTGAACAGTTCCTGCATATCGGCAGGCATGTCGCTTTCGAACGCCAAAGCGACGTGTTTCACCGGGTGAATGAACCCCAGCCGCGCAGCGTGCAAGGCCTGACGCCGGAAACCGAGCGTTTCGAGCAGCGTGCGGGTGGCCCCTTTCGACCGGCCGTAGACGGGATCGCCGAGCAGGGCATGGCCGATCGACGCCATGTGAACGCGAACCTGATGCGTCCGCCCGGTCTCCAGCCGGCACTCCACCAGCGCCGCGTCCGCGAGCGTCTCCAAGGTCCGGAAATGCGTCACCGCGCGCTTGCCGCTCGCCACGATCGCGACCTTCTTGCGGTTGGTCGAGGACCGCGCGAGCGGGGCGTCGACCGTTCCTTCCGAGGGGCGCGGGCGTCCGCCGACGATCGCCTTGTAGCGACGCTCGATGCTGTGATCGGCGAACTGCTTCGCCAGCCCTTCATGGGCGCGATCGGTCTTGGCCGCGATCATCAGCCCCGACGTGTCCTTGTCGATCCGGTGGACGATCCCAGGCCGCGCGACGCCGCCGATGCCCGACAGCGATCCGCCGCAATGGTGGAGAAGCGCGTTGACCAAGGTTCCGTCGAGATTGCCCGCGGCCGGGTGGACGACCAGCCCGGCGGGCTTGTCGACGACGATCAGATGCTCGTCCTCGTACGCGACGACGAGCGGGATATCCTGCGCCTCGTTATGCGCCGGCGTTGGGGAGGGCACCGCCACCGCGAAGGTGTCGCCCGCCGCCGCGCGCCGCGCCGGATCGCGATGCGCTTCGCCCCGGCGAGTCACCGCGCCGGCCGAGATCAGCACCTTCAGCCGCTCGCGCGACAGCGTCGGCACCGCGTCGGCCAGCGCACGGTCGAGACGCCAGCCGTCGGCGGCATGCGCGATCGTCGCTTCGATGATGGAAACCCCCCGGTCCATGTGCGATTTAGATGAGTATGGCAGTGGAGATTTCAAGCGCGCTGGTGCTGCGAATCATGCGTTCGGTATGGATCGCGTCCGACAAGGACGGCGTGATCGGGCCGCCTTGGGAGAAGTGCGGCATCCTGCGCGGCCGGGGCGGACGGATCACCGTCGCGGACTGGACGGAGAACGTGTCCGAAACGCCCCGGACCGCGTTCGAGATCGCTCCCGCGCAGCTGCTGGCCGCGTACAAGCAGGCGCGGAAGCCCCGCGCGCTCGAGCTGCTGGGCTTTTTCCACACGCACCTTTCGGGAAGCGCCTGGCCTTCCGAACGGGACGCGAGCTCGGCGGCGCCGGACGGCAAGCTCTGGCTGATCGCGACCGAGCTTCAAGCCCGGTTATGGCGCGCCGTGCCCGAAGGAAAGGTTCTGGGCCGCTTCGATCCTGTCCGTTTCGACCTCAAGGTCGGCAATCGCGTTGAAAAAGATCGCCTGGAGGTGCAGCACGTTGATTTCGGGCGGAGTCCAGAAGACTTCGTCATCACCATGGAGCCTCCGCTTTGACCGTCAGCCCCGTCGAACTCGCCAGTCTCCTCTGCTCGCGGCTTTGCCACGACCTGCTTTCGCCCGTCGGCGCGCTCAACAACGGGCTCGAGCTGCTCGCCGATGAGACCGATCCGGCGATGCGCGCGCGCTGCATGGAGCTGCTGACCGAAAGCGCGCGGTCGTCCGCCAGCAAATTGAAGTTCTTTCGCCTGGCGTTCGGCGCGGCGGGCGGCTTCGGCGAACAGGTCGACGTGCACGAGGCGCGGCAGGCGATTGAGGCGCTGCTGGCCGAGGGCAAGGGCAAGACGCTCGCCTGGCTGGTCGAGGCGGATACTTTGCCCAAGGCCGCGGTCAAGGTGCTGCTCAATCTCGCGCTGATCGGCGGCGACGCGCTGGTCCGCGGCGGCACCCTGTCGATCGGGGCGGAGGAGAACGGCGGGCAGGTCGAGATCGTTGTGCAGGGCGAGGGCCCACGCATCCTGCTCGACGCGGAGATCGAGCGCACGCTGGCCCATGGGGAAGGCGACGATGGAGTGACCGCGCGCACCGCGGCTGCGTACATGATCCACACGCTGGCCGCCGAGCGCGGCGGCGCGGTGCAGGTTTCGCATCCGAACGACGGGGTGCTGATCCTGGGCGCGACGCTGAACGCGGGATAACCGCGCCTTAACCCTGATGCGCCATGACCGCGGAGGTGTAGCGTCATCCGGGGCCCGCAGTGGACGATCTGATCCAGGAATTCATCGCCGAGACCCGCGAAACGCTGGAAGCGCTCGCGGGAGAGATCGTCGCTTGGGAGGCCGAACCGTCGGATCGTGCCCGGCTGGATGCGATCTTCCGCTTCGTCCATACCGTGAAGGGAAGCTGCGGCTTTCTCGATCTGCCGCGCCTGGCGCGCCTCAGCCACGCCGCCGAGGACGTTCTGGCGGCGGTTCGCGACGGCAAGCGCACGCCCGGCACCGCGCTGGTCAGCGCGGTGCTCGCGATCGTCGACCGGATCGGCGAACTTGTCGAGGCGATCGATGCGGGCGTGGCGCTCGACGACGCGCAGGAGGATCTGCTGATCGCCGCGCTCGACGAGGACGCGCAGCCCGTCGCGCAGGTCGGGCAGGTCCTGCACCACCGCAGCGTCAGCCGCAGCGTCCGCCTGCACGTCGACCTGCTCGACCGCATGATGAACGGCATGTCGGACATGGTGCTCGCGCGCAACGAGCTCGCCCGCAGGCTGCGCGACTCCGCGGTCGCGCAGCCGCGGGTTGAGGCGGCGCTCGAACGCCTGTCGCTGACTGTCGCCGAGATGCGCGACACCGTGACGCGGACGCGCATGCAGAAGATCGACGCGCTGTTCTCCGCATTGCCGCGGATCGTCCGCGACACCGCGGCGGGGTTGGGCAAGGCGGTGACGCTGCACCTGGACGGCGCGGACGTCGAGCTCGATCGCGAGATGATCGAGGTCATGCGCGATCCGCTCGTCCACATCATCCGCAACGCGATCGACCACGGCATCGAATCGCCCGCCGCGCGCGCCAGGGCGGGCAAGCGCGAGACGGGGCGGCTGGAGGTCTCCGCGCGCCAGTCGGGCAATCAGATCCTGGTCGAGATCGCCGACGACGGGGCCGGCATCGACTCCGCGCGCGTCGTCGCCAAGGCGATCGCCTGCGGCCTCGTCAGCGAGCGCGAGGCTGCGGCGCTATCGCCGCAGGCGCGGCTCGACCTGGTGTTCGCGCCGGGCCTGTCGAGCCGCGACGAGGTCACCGCGGTATCGGGACGCGGCGTCGGGATGGACGTGGTGCGCGCCAATATCGAGCAGATCGGCGGCCGCATCGCGCTCGCCAACCGGCCCGGGCAGGGCCTGACCATTTCGATCCAGATGCCGCTGACGCTGTCGATCCTGTCAACGGTGGTGCTCGGCGCGGGCGGCCAGCGGTTCGCGATCGCGCGCGCCGCCATCGAGGAGATCGTCACCGTCCGCAACGACACGGTGCGGATCGACCGGGTCGGCGGAGTCGACGTGGCGACCGTCCGCGGTCAGCGCATGCCGCTGATCTCGCTTGCCGGACTGCTGGGGCTGGCCGACGCCGACGGGTGCGGGCTGCTCGCGCTCGTCTCCGTGCGCGACGGCTGCTTCGCGCTGGCGATCGGGTCGGTGCTGGACACGGAGGAGCTGGTCGTCCGCCCCGCCGCGCCCGCGGTGATGGCGACGGGGCTGTACGCGGGGCAGACCCTGCCCGACAGCGGATCGCCGATGCTGCTGCTGGACGCCGCAGGACTGGCGTCGGCGGCGGGACTGCGCTTCACCGCGGTCGCGGCTGCGGACGAAATCCCCCGCGCGGCGGAGACGCCCGCCGTGCAGGCGCTGCTCTTCGACGATCTCGACGGCCGTCGCCGCGCGGTCGCGCTCGCCGTGGTCGACCGTGTCGAGACGGTCGACGCGGGCGCGATCCGCGACAGCGCGGGCCGGATGCGGCTGACGACGGAGGGCGGCATCATCCCGGTTCACCTGTGCGCAGGGCTGGGCGATCGGACGCAGGTCGCGGTGCTGCGCCTGACCGACGGCGCGACCGAGATCGGCTATGCGATCGCCGAAGCGCTGGAGATCGTCGGCCTACCCGCCGACATCGTCCCGGCGCGCGGCGGCGGGCACATCCGCGGAGTCGCGATGATCGAGGGCGCGCCGGTCGAGGTGATCGAGCCGATGGCGCTGTTCGCGGGCGAGGACACGGTCCGCGCCGATCCGCCGCTCTGCCTGCTCCATTGCGACGGCAGCGGCTGGATGGACGTCTTTCTTCGCCCGGCGCTCGAGGCCGCGGGCTATCGCTGCGCCGCCGCGGCGATTCCGGGCGAGACGCCCGCGGTGACGCTGGCGATGGAAGGCAGCGATCCGCCCGCTTCGCTCGCGCCCGTCATCCGGCTGCGCCGCGATCGCAGCGGCGCAGACGGCGTCTATCGATACGACAGCGCGGCGCTGATCGCCGCGGTCGCCGACCGGATCGGAGCCGCCGCATGACCGAACTGTTTCTGCTCGCCCGCATCGCCGGGCGCGGAGTCGCGATCGAGGCCGATCAGGTGGTGTCGGTCGTGGACATCGGCGACATCGTCGCGGTGCCCGGCGCGGCGCGCGCGATCCGCGGGCTCGCCGCGCTGCGCAGCCGGGTCGTGACGGTGATCGACACCGCGCTCGCGCTCGGGCTGGCGCCGACCGCCGACGACGCCGCGCGCGCGGTGATCACGCGGGTCGAGGGGCACGAATATGCGCTGCTGGTCGACGCGCTGGAGGACGTCGCCCCGTTCGACCGTCTGCCGCTGTCGCCCGGCCTTGCGCTCGACCGCGGCTGGGGCGCGGCGGGCACCGGACTGGTCGAACGCGACGGCGAGCCGCTGCTGGTGCTGGATGTCGCAGCGCTGGTTCCCGGCATGCCTAACGCTGCGTGAACCATCCCGGTTCAGCCAAAAAGACGAACCTGCCGCTAGACCGATCCACCACAAAGACACGCGTTCGTGTTTGCTTACGGAAGGGTGATTTCCGATGAAGACGTGCCTGGTCGTCGACGATTCCAAGGTGATCCGCAAGGTCGCGCGCCATATTCTCGAAACGCTGGACTTCACCGTCAACGAAGCGTGCGACGGCCGCGAGGCGCTTGACGCCTGCCTCGCGTGCCCGCCCGACGTGATTCTGCTCGACTGGAACATGCCGGTGATGAGCGGGATGGATTTCCTGCGCGCGCTGCGCGAGACCCCGCTGCCGTCCAAGCCCAAGGTCGTGTTCTGCACCACCGAGAACGGCATGGCCTATATCCGCGCCGCGATCGAAGCGGGCGCGGACGAATATGTGATGAAGCCGTTCGACCGCGACACGCTGGAGAGCAAGCTCTCGATCGTCGGCGTCGCCTGAAGCGCGATCGGTGCCCGGCGCCTCTCCCACCACCGACGGCGCCGCCCGGACGGGCGGGCGTGTCCTGATCGTCGATGATTCGGCGGTGGCGCGGGCGGTGATCGCGCGCGCGATCGACGCGAGCGACGATTTCGCGGTCGCGGGCGCGGTTCCGACCGCGGGCGCAGCGCTGGCGTTCCTGGCGCGCGAGCGGGTCGAATTCATCCTGCTCGACATCGAGATGCCCGGCGTGGACGGGCTCACCGCGCTGCCCGACATCATCGCCGCCGCCCGCGGGGCCAAGGTGATCGTCGTCTCCTCGGCGGACGAGGCGCGGGTCGGCGGCACGGTTCAGGCGCTCACGCTGGGCGCGGTCGACAAGGTCGCGAAGCCAACGGAGGGCGGGCTCGCCAGCGGGTTCTCCGAACGGCTGCTCGCCAAGCTGACCGAGCTCTCGGGCGAACCCACGCCCACGCCGCCGCCTGCGCCCGCACCCCGCCCGCGCGCGCCCGCGACGCTTCACGGCTTCGATCCCGGCGCGTTCGAGGTCATCGCGATAGGCGCGTCCACAGGCGGGATCCATGCCTTGTCGGGGCTGCTCCGCGCGCTGCCCGCGGACATGCGGCTGCCGATCCTGATCACCCAGCACCTGCCCGAAGCGTTCATGCCCTATTTCGCCGCGCAAGTCGCGGTGCTGGCGGGCCGCCCGTGCGACGTCGCGACCGACTGCATGCGCGTCCGCGCCGGTCGGGTGGTGATCGCGCCCGGCGACGCGCACCTCCACTGCATGCGCCTTCCCGACGGATCGGCGTCGATCCGTCTGCGCCGGGGGGCGACGGCGAGCGGCTGCACCCCGTCGGTCGATCCGATGCTCGCCTCGCTCGCCGAGGTGTTCGGGCCCGGGGTCCTCGCCGTGATGCTGAGCGGCATGGGCCGCGACGGCGCGGAAGGCGCGCGCCGAGTTCGCGACGCGGGCGGATGCGTGCTTGCGCAGGACCGCGCGACCTCCGTCGTGTGGGGAATGCCCGGCGCGGTCGCCGGATTGGCCGCCGCCCTTCTTGATCCCGAATCGATCGGTGCGCTGATCGCGAGGTGCCGCAAACCATGACTCCATCCTGTTCGCCCTTGTCGCTCGGCGCGCTCACCGCCCTGCTGGAGACCCGCACCGGCCAGCAGCTCGGCACGTATCGCGCCTGGCGGATCGACACCGCGCTCAAGCCGCTGGTCCGCGACCGCAATCTCGATTCGATCGACCGGCTGGTCGACCAGCTTCGCGACGGGCACGACCGGACGCTGGCCGACCAGATCGTCGACGCGCTGCTCAACCAGGAGACGAGCTTCTTCCGCGACGGCGCCGTCATCGACCAGGTGGTCGAGGCGGTGGCCGCGATCGAGGCGACCGGGCGGCGGGCGCGGGTATGGAGCGCGGGCTGCGCGACCGGCCAGGAGCCGCTGTCGCTGGCTATCGCCTTCGCCGAGCGGCAGGAGCGCAGCGGCGCAGCGGCCCCCGACATCGTCGCCACCGACGTTTCCGAAGGCGCGCTTGCCCGTGCGCGCGAAGGGCGGTTCACCCATTTCGAGATACAGCGCGGGCTCCCCATCCGCCGGATGATCCGCTGGTTCGACGAGCAGGGCGACGATTGGGTGGCCAAGCCCGAACTGACCCGCGCGATCGCGTTCCGCCGCCATAACCTTCTGGCCGATCCGGCCCCGGGGCGCTTCGACGTCATCCTGTGTCGCAACGTCCTGCTCTACCTGTCGGCCCCCGCGAAGACGGAGGTGTTCGCCCGCGTCGCCGATGCGTTGCGGCCGGGCGGGCTGCTTGTCCTGGGCGCGGGCGAAACGGTGATCGGGCAGACCGACCGGTTCGAGCCGAGCGCCGAATGCCGCGGCTTCTACGCCCATGCGCGCGCGCGTCCGGCGAACATGGCGGCCTGACGGTTTACTTTGCGGGCGACGCGCGCCAAGCGCGTGGGGGATGGCGAGCGTCACCGCATCTCCGCGCTCCGGCTTTGGTCCCCGCGACATCGCGGTGGTGGTCGCGATGAACCTGCTGTGGGGATTGAACATCGTCGCGGCGAAGATCGCGGTGGGGCAGATCGCGCCGCTCACCGCCGGGCTGCTGCGCCAGGTGATCGTCTTCGCGGTGTGCGCCGCGTCCCTGCGCCTGGTTCCGGGAAAGACCGCGGCGCTCATCGCGCTCGGGGTCTTGGCGGGCGGGCTGTTCTTTGTCGCGATCAACCTGTCGCTCGCGGTGTCGGATAACGTCGGCGCGCTCGCCATCGCAGGCCAACTCGGCGTGCCCTTCTCGCTGCTGCTCGCCATTGTTGTGTTTCGCGAGCGCATCCACTGGCCGCGGATGCTCGGCATCGCCCTGTCGTTCGCAGGCGTCGTGCTGCTCGTCTTCGATCCCGCGGCTGCGAGCGAAGGGCCGGGGCTCGCGCTCACCGCGCTGGGCAGCTTCATCTGGGCGGTCGGCTCGCTGATCCAGCGGCGCCTGATCGGCGTGCCGGTGCTGACGATCTACGCCTGGGTCGGACTGATGGGAATGGCGGTGCTCGGTCCGTGCGCCGGGGCGTTCGAGCGGGCGGCGGTGCAGGCGATCCCCGACCTGCGGCTGAGCACGCTGGGCTGGGTCGCCTTCTCCGCGATCGGCTCGACAGTGCTGGGGCAGGGGTCGATGGCCTGGCTGCTCCAGCGCCATCCGGTGAGCGCGGTGGTGCCGATGACGCTCGCGTCACCGGTCATTTCGGTGTTCGTCGCGTCCTGGTATTTCGGTACGCCGCTGACCGCGGTGATGCTGGCGGGCGGCGGGATCGCGATGGCGGGGGTGGCGATCGTCACCATCCGCAGCGCGCGGGCGCAGAAAGGGAGCTGAGGGTTGCGGATCATCGACACGCCTTCGCCGAACTTCGATGAACGCGACGCGCCGGTGTCGATGATCGTGCTGCATTACACGGGCATGCAGGACGCCGAAAGCGCGATCGCGCGGCTCTGCGATCCGGAGGCCAAGGTGTCGTGCCACTATCTCGTCGCGGAGGACGGGCAGGTGCTGCGCATGGTCGCCGAGAACAAGCGCGCCTGGCACGCCGGCCGCTCGCACTGGCGCGATATCGACGACTGCAACTCGGCGAGCATCGGGATCGAGATCGTCAACCCGGGGCACGAGTTCGGCTATCGCCCGTTCCCGGACGCGCAGGTCGCCTCGGTGATCCGCCTGGTCGCCGAGATCAAGGATCGCTACGCGATCACCCGCGGCGACGTGGTCGGCCATTCGGACATCGCGCCTGCCCGCAAGCGCGATCCGGGCGAGCTGTTCCCCTGGGGCAGTCTTGCGCGCCTCCGTCTGGCGCTGCCCCGACCGACCAGGAACCTGGTCGATCCCGAATGGACCGAAGGCGGCTTCTGCCTCGCGCTCGAGCGTTTCGGCTATGATGTTACCGACCGCATGGCGGCGATCATGGCGTTCCAGCGCCGCTTCCGCCCGGAACTCGTCGACGGCGAGATCGACGCCGAGTGCCGGATGATCCTTCTCGCATTGCTTCTTCCCAAGCCGCAGGGCGACGAGTAGGACGGGTCCGCCAGAGGGTCGGGCGGCCGCGGCCCCGGACTGGGTTCCCGCCGAAATAATCCTTCGGCGGGGTCCCTGATCCGGGGGCGAGGAAAGTCCGGGCTCCGCGGAACGACGGTGCCGGGTAACGCCCGGCGGCCCGGCGCAAGCCGGGTCAGGGACAGTGCCACAGAGAGCAGACGGCTAAGGTTTCGGCCCAGTCACGGTGAAAGGGTGCGGCAAGAGCGCACCGCGCTTTCGGCAACGGAAGCGGCACGGCAAAC
>SXHP01000065.1 GCA_005773165.1 Sphingomonadales bacterium
ACGCGCTGGTCAAGCAATACCAGAAGCTGTTCGAGTTCGAGGACGTCGAGCTCGGCTTCACCGACGACGCGCTGGTGACGGTCGCCAAGAAGGGCATTGAGCGTAAGACCGGCGCGCGGGGGCTTCGTTCGATTCTCGAGTCGATCCTGCTCGACACGATGTTCGACCTGACCGGCATGGACGGCGTCGACGAGGTGATGATCGACAAGGATGTGGTCGAGGGCCGCAAGGAGCCGATCCGCGTCTATGCCGAGAAGAAGCGCGGCGACGCAGCCTGAGTCGATCAATCCACCTCGCCCCGTCGCGTCCGACGCGACGGGGCGAGACGGGAACAGGGCGGGTCGTGCCCGGTTGTCAGCATCGGACGTTATATCGATCCGCTGAACAATCGGGAGTACATGATGCGTAACGCCATTCTGTTCTGTTCCTTGATCGCCGCCGGTCCCGCGCTCGCCCAGACCGCGCCGACACCCGTCGCCAGAACCGCCGCGCCGTCCGCGACAGGCGTTGCGGGGCAGGTGAAGGCGGGAGCCACGGTTTATGACTCCGCCGGCGGTCAGGTGGGCACGATCGATCAGGTCGCCGGTGACGTGGTGACGGTCAACACGGGCGCGAACAAGGTCGGCGTGCCGCTCGGCAACTTCGCCGCCGGCCCGAACGGGCCGATCCTCGGCAACACCAAGGCGCAGCTCGACGCGGCGGCGGCGCAAGGCGCAGCGCAGGCGCAGGCGCAGGTCCGCGCGCTGCTGGTGCCGGGCGCGTCGGTGCGCGGCACCGGCGGTCTGGAGATGGGCAAGGTGAAGACCGCCGACGAGCAATATGTGACGGTCACCTCGGACAAGGGCGATGTGCGTCTGCCCGTGACCGGGTTCGCAGCGGGGCCCAACGGCCTGGTGGCCGGAATGACGGCGGCCGAGTTCGAAGCGGCGGTGACCGCGGCCAAGGCGCAGTAACGGGGCACGGGGGCGCTGCGGAGCGCCCCCGACGCGCTCAGCGGGGCGTCTGCCGGGCGGCGAGCATCAGTCCCGCGGCGATCTGGAGCAGGCCGTAGGCGCGCCTGCGACCCGGGCGATCGCCGAACGGCCGGACCAGCGCATCAACCGCGCCGACCTTTGAACGCCACAGCGCGACATGCCGATCGGGCTGGAGAAGGCCCAGCACGCCGTCGCCGATCATGAACACCGCCGCCATCTCCGCGGTGCGGCGGATCGCCACTTGTGCGCCGCTCACTGTCTCGCCTGCCACGCGCGAAACTCCTCGATCTGCTTGGAGCGCTTCAACACGCGAGCGTCGGGATCGATCACGACCCGCGCGGCGGAAGGCATGGGGACGAGATCGGACCCGGTCGCCATCTCCACACGGCGGCGCTTGCCGTCGATCTCGATCTCGATCGGCATCGGGAACGGTTTGCCGGACGCGACCTTCCAGGTCATCTCTAGTCCCTCATCGGCTTGAAAAGACGTGACGAGCTCCGGCAGAGCGGCTTGGCGGAGGTAGACGTCGAAGAACCAGCGGTGGTCCTTGCCCGTGACGGCGTGAACCGCAGCTTCGAAGTCCGCGGTCGTTGCGTAACGAGGCTGGAAATCGCCCGGTTTCGGATCGGGTCGCCCGTAGACCACCCGCCGTGTCGCATCGAAGAACGCCGCGTCGCCGATCAGCCAGCGCAGCGTGTGGAGCATCCAAGACGCCTTGAAATAGATGTCCTGCCCCGCGCCGCCCTTCGCCGGCTCGTACACCTCCTCCTCGGTCAGCAGCTTGCCGCGGACGAGCGGCGCGCGATTGTCGATCCGCAGCCGCTGCCTGTCCATCATCGCCGCATAGCGCGCGCGCCCCTCGCGCCACTCGCCGTAGAGCGGCTGCATGTAGGTCGCGAAGCCTTCGTGGAGCCAGTAATCGTCCCAGTTCGCGGCGGTCATCTGATTGGCGAACCATTCGTGCGCCAGTTCATGATGGAACAGGTCGTCGAAGCCCTCCGGCGTCTTGGCGTAAGCGTTGCCGTAGGCGTTGATCGTCTGGTGCTCCATGCCCTTGTAGGGGGTCTCGACCACGCCGACCTTTTCGTCCGCGAACGGGTACGGGCCGATCACCGATTCGAAGAAGTCGAGCGTCGGCGCGAATTCGGCAAACAGCTTCTCCGCCTTCGCGCGTCCGCCGGGCAGATGCCAATAGACCATCGGGATCGTGTTGCCGAAGCGGCTCTTGTAGGTGGCCGCGAGCTCCTCGTACGGCCCGACGTTGAGCGCGACGGCGTAGGTGTTCGGGCGTTTCGCACGCCAGTTCCATGTGGTTCGCCCGTCGGCGTGGCGGTCGACCCCGAGCAGCACGCCGTTCGCGGGCGCCTTCAGCCCTGCGGGCACGGTGATGTGCAGATCGACCTGCGCTGGTTCGGCGGTGGGGAAATCCAGGCAGGGCCAGAACAGGTCGCAACCGTAGCCTTCCGCAGTGGTCGCGAACCAGGTCCGGCCGTCCTTGGTCTTGGACCAGACCACCCCGTCTGCCCAAGGCGGGTTGATCCCGACGTGCGGCGTGCCGCCATAGGCGATCCGTACCGACATCGACCGGCCCGCGGGGATCGGCGCGGGCGGCATGATGACGAGCCTGCCGTCGGGGTTCGACCATGCCGCCGACTGGAGCGCGACGCCGTCGATCGACACGGCGGAGACGGGAAGGTTCTTGTCGAGGTCGATCAACAGCCGTTCGAGCGGCGCCTTCGCCGTGAAGCGCAGCGTGGCCACGCCGCGCAGCCGCTTGGTTGCGGGCAGCACCTCGATCGCGAGATCTGCGGCATCGAACCGGAGCGCAAGCTGTTCAGCGGGGCGCGGGCCGCCGGACACCTGGGTGAGCGGCGTGAGCGCGGGCTTGCCCGCGGTCTGCGGGGCGGCGAGCGCGAGAAGAATGGGCAGCAGCACTGTCAAACCTCCCCGACGCAGGGCCGGGAAGGATTGAGAAGAACGGCACCGTTCCCATATACGTTCCGAACGCGCCCAATGTACCGGGCCACCGGAGTTTGCATGACCCAGACCTATCCCGTCCTGCCGCTGCGCGACATCGTCGTAT